>CAYFYS010000011.1:0-13603 GCA_964347365.1 uncultured Rhodospirillaceae bacterium
CTTGCGCAACAGTCGCACCGCGGGCGGCGGACTCGCCGGCATGCCGTGCGGCCGCGTTCGAGACCGTCTCGCCCGCCCGGGCGGACAGCATGGGCTGCCTGTCCTGCCACGAGGGGATCGAGAACTTCAGCGACGGGCCGATGCACGAGACCATCGTCGGCATCGGCGAAGAGCACGGCGATCCCGGCGGCTGCGTAGTCTGCCACGGCGGGACGCCGCACGCTACGACCAGGGCCGAAGCCCATGCCGGCGCGCCGGCGGAGCTGACCGAAGACGGCGGGCCGGACGGCTTCTTCCCCGACCCGGGCTCGATCTTCATCGGCGAGCGCAGTTGCGGCCAATGCCACGAGGGCTATGCGAGCCGGCTGGCGAAGTCGCTGATGAATACCGAGGCCGGCAAGCTGCAGGGCAATCTGTGGTCGTGGGGCCTGCAGACCGACCGCAAGGTGGTCTGGGGCAATTACGACATCACCGACACCGACGGCCACGTTCCGGCGGTCGGCACCGAGGCCTACAAGGCCTACATGGCCGCCTACGCCGAAGCGCATCCCGACCAGATGCCCTCCGAGATGAAGCAGGTGCCCCAGATCGACGTCGACCGGGTGGCCGATCATCCCAACCTTGCCGGCATCACCTATTCGCGCCAGCAGTGCCAGCGCTGCCATGTCGGGGTTTCCGGCCGCGAGAAGCGCGGCGACTTCCGTGGGACCGGTTGTTCGTCCTGCCATGTTCCCTATGCCAATGACGGCTTCTACGAAGGCGGGGATCCGACCATCAACAAGGACCAGCCGGGCCACCTGCTGGTCCACCGCATGCAGGCCACGCGCAAGAGCAAGGTAACGGTCAACGGGATTCAGTATTCGGGGATCCCCTCGGAGACCTGCAACTCGTGCCACAACCGGGGCAAACGCATCGGCGTCAGCTACCAGGGGTTGATGGAGTTTCCATACGGCAGCCCCTATGACGGGCACGGCGGCAAGCAGCCGAAGCTCCACACCAAGAACTACCTGTTCATCAAGGACGATTTGCATCACCAGGTCGAGAGCCGTCCGGGCAACCCGCAGGGCGGGCTGCTGTGCCAGGACTGCCACACCTCGATCGACATGCATGGCGACGGCAATCTGTTCGGCACGACCCTGGCCCAGGTCGAGATCGAGTGCGAGGACTGCCATGGCACGGTCCAGAAATACCCCTGGGAACTGCCGCTGGGCCACGGCGAGGAACATGGCGGCGATATCGGCCGGACGGCCCGCGGCCTGACCACGGAGCTGCCCGACTTCATGGCGTTTGCGACCGAATACGACCCGCAGGACGGCTATCTCCTGACTGCCCGCGGCAACCCGTTCGGCAACGTCGTCAAGCGCGGCGAGAAGGTCATGCTGCACTCCGCCACGGGGCTCGATTTCGAGGTGCCGGTCCTCAAGCAGCTCCGGCTGGACAACGCCTGGGCCTCGCGCAAGGCGATGGTCGCGATGTCTGCGGTCGGCAAGCACATGGAAACCATGGAGTGCTACGCCTGCCATGCCGACTGGGCGCCGCAATGCTATGGCTGCCACGTCACCGTCTATTATTCCACGGCCAAGCCCCACATCGACTGGACCCCCACCGCGAACGCGCGCGGCGCCGACGGGCTTGCGGCCGACTACCCCTTGGGCACGAACGGGCTGCGCAGCCCCGGCAAGGTCTCCGAGACGCGCTCCTATCTCCGCTGGGAGACGCCGACGCTGGGCGTCAACGGCGAAGGCCGCATCAGCCCCATGATGCCGGGCTGCCAGGTCATCACCACCGTGATCGACAAGACCGGCAAAACCGTGGTCGCCAACGAGATCTGGATGACACCGGAGGGCAAGGGTCTCGACCATGCGGCGGTCCAGCCGCATACCGCCGGCCGCCAGGCGCGCGATTGCGAGAGCTGCCACAACAACCCCAAGACCCTGGGTTACGGTATCGAGGACGGCCGCTTTCTCGAGGGCTACGAAAAGGATTTGGTGGTCGACCTGCAGACCCATCTGGGAGCGGTCATTCCGCGCAGACACCAGGTCCAGTCGCCGGCGATCCCGAAGCTCGATCACGATCTTTCTCAGATCGTGGACCGCGACGGCCGCCAGCTCGTCAGCGTCGGCTCGCACTGGCCGCTGACCGGCCCCTTGCCGCCGGCGATGCGGAAGCGGATGGAGCGCACGGGCCTGTGCATGGGCTGCCACCAGAACATGCTGGACGAGACGCTTTGGGCGAAGGTCGACACGCCGGCGTTTCTGGACAACGACCAGCACCGCGCGGTGATGGACAAGGCAATCCGCGCGCTGTCGAAGGAGCACCCGTAGCGGTCCTCACAACGCCCGGAGGTGGACATGACAGCCTGGCGAACCGCGTGTGTGCTGATGGTCCTCGTGCTGGCCGCCGGCCCGACGGCGGCGTTCGACTACCGGATCAGCGATCTCCTCAGACCCTGCGTAGAGGGCGACAACGACGCGCGCGGCGGCGCGGTCCTGGAAATGGAATGCGAGCAATATGTCCGCGGCTTCATCGACCTCTATATCCGCGCAGGTCTCGCCGAGCGCGACGGCGTGTGCCTGCCCGCGGAGGGCAACCGCGCCGACGAGGTGCGCTGGGCGTTCATGCGCTGGGTGCATGAGAACTTCGACCAGCGCGACGATCCCGCGGTCGACGGGCTGATTGCGACCTTGCGCTCGAAGTTCAGGTGCCGATAGCGGCCGCGCTAACGGCCGAACCTGACGCTCTCGCGATCCAGCACCGCGACCGCCCGGCGGTAGAGGGCGTGCGCCTTCTCCCCGGTCTCGGCGATCGCCACGAGTCCGAGCTTGCCGAACTCCGACAGCGCCCCGATGAGATGGAAGACGACGCCTTCGTGGCGCGCAGCATTGAAATGCAGCCGGTTGGCGACCGCGATGTCGATCAGGTCCTCAGGCGTCAACCCCCGGTAATGCGGCGCATGCAGATTGTCCGAAGCGTAGTAGCTGCAGGGCCGGCCCGAGGCGCTGCGATAGAGCCCGGTTTCGGGCTCGCACGCGCCCTGGGTGAGGAATTGCAGCATGAGGAACGGGTGGGTCGTGCCGCCCTTGCGCAGGTTGACCTCGATGGCGAAGTGCCGCCAGGACCCGCCCCGGCGGACGGACACGAAATCGACGCCGAACCGGCCCAGTGCCCCTTCGCGAGCCAACGCCCGGGCGACTTTTAGACCCTCTTCCTGGATCGTCAGACGATAGTCGTCCTCGGCGGGGAATCGGCAGCCGAGAAACGTCTGGTCGGACGGACCGCCGAGGACTTGGTCGTGGGTCGAGACCAGGCCGATCGAACCGGACGGGTCGATGCGGTACTGCACCGAGGGCGAACGCTTGCCCGCGCCCTCGATGAAGGTCTCCACGACGGCCCCCATCTCGGCGATCTTTCCGCGGTAGGCCGGCCAGGTCATGTCCGCGGCCTCGAAGGCGATGCCGGGCAGGCGCGCGCGGACCCAGCCCGCGAGCGCGCGTCCGGCCGGCGCCGCGCGCAAATCGAAGACGGCGTTGCCCTCGCCCGAGAAGCCGTCGTTCAGCTTGACCACCGCGCGCGCCGTCGCCGGGCGGCGCCGCTTCAGCGCAACCACGGCATCGGCCACGTCGGCGTCGTCCCGGAGGTCTTCGAACCCCTCGGCCATGGCCACGCCGGCTGCACGGAACAGCTTGCGGCTGCCGCTCTTGGTCCCCAGATGCCGCAGCAGCGGATCGCAGCCATAGATCGGAATGCCCAGCCGGACCGCCAGGCTGCGTTCCAGGGCCGAGACCGTGAAACAGCTCATATGGGCGATCGCGGCATCGGGGATCGCCGCGCGAATGCGTTCGAGCAGCCGCGGTCGTTCCAGGATCTTTTCGGTCAGGGGCACAAGCCGCGAGTCATGGCAGGACAGCAGCGCCAGGCGCCGGCGCGCATGGCGCGTGGGCACGCCGGGCAGCAAGTTGAGAAAGTAGTCGACGACCACCTCGGACATCGGCTGGCTGGTCAGGTAGACGATGCGGGTGCGCGGCAGGCGCAGCAGCAGCAGCATGCACAGCATGCGCTCCTCGTAATGGTGTACGCCTGCGACCTTGGCCAGCACGTCCGGGTCCATGCTGAGGCTGGGCACGACGACCACCGTCCGCTCCGCGAGCGGGTCGGGGAAGACCGTCTCGAACATCCCGGGCAGGCGCGCCTGAAGTGCGGTGAAGGATGCGATCTCCTCGCGCGCACCCGCGGGGTCGGTATCGGTCGCCCCGGGGCGCGTCCGGAGTTCGTCCGGATTCATCGTCTCCTCGCCCAAAGCCCCTCCGCGTGCCGTCCGGGCGCAGGGGCCGCCGGTTCGAGGCGGGTCCCCGGCCGGCACGGCTGCCCTCACGAGACCGCTTCGGCCGCCTGCCGCCGTGTGAGGAGATAATCGCGGGCGCGCCCGAGATAGGTCTCGATCGTCAAATCCATACCGGCCGCTTCTTCCGGAACGAGCTTGCGCGCGAAACGGGCCGGACGGCCGGTCCAGAGCTCGCCTGCAGGCACCCGCTTGCCCGGGGTCAGCATCGCGCCGGCGGCCAGCATGCCGCCGCCTTCGACCACCGCCTCGTCGAGGACCACCGCGCCCATGCCGACGAAGGCGCCATCCTCCAGCGTGCAGGCATGGAGCAGCGCCATGTGGCCGACCGTGACATCGGCGCCGATATCGGTGCCCTGCTTCAGGCCGTGGACGTGGATCACCGTGCCGTCCTGGATATTGGTGCGCGCACCGATCCGCACGGCGTGTTCGTCGCCACGGATGACGCAGTTGAACCAGACGCCGACATCTTCGGCGATCTCGACGTCGCCGATCACGACCGCGCCGTCGGCGATGAAGGAATCGGGCGAGATCTGCGGCCATACGCCGCGATAGGGCACAAGCCGCGCGCCGGCAGTCGCCGGGCCGACCAGCGCAGCCGGTGGGCGGATGGGCGGCGCCTCGCTCACGGGTAGAGCGGCGCCTGCTCGAGCGCCGTCGTCTCGGGCAGGCCGCATAGGAGGTTCATGTTCTGGACGGCCTGGCCCGAGGCGCCCTTGACCAGGTTGTCGAGCACCGAGACGATGATCGCCCGCCCCGGCAAACGGTCGGCGAAGACCCCGATCAGACAATGGTTGGATCCTCTGACATGGCGGGTAGCCGGCAGGACGTCTTCGGGCACGACCCGCACGAAGGGCTCGGCCTGATAACGCGCGGCCAGCATGTCCCGCAGGCCGGCGGCGGTCGCGCCGTTGGACAGGCGGACGTAGACGGTCGACAGGATGCCGCGGTTCATCGGCATCAGATGGGGGGTGAAGTTGACCGTGATCGCGCGGCCGGCGGCGTTGCCGAGCTCCTGTTCGATCTCCGGTGCGTGCCGGTGGCTGGCGACACCGTAGGCGTGAATACCCTCGGAGACCTCGGCGAACAGGCTCGCCTCCCGGGCCGTGCGCCCGGCGCCGGTGACGCCGGACTTCGAATCGATGATGATCCCCGCCCCGTCATCGATCGCGCCCTCGGCCAGAAGCGGGGCGAGCGGCAGGATCGCCGAGGTGGGATAGCAGCCGGGATTGGCCACCAGGCGCGCATCGCGCACCGCCTTCCGGGCAAGCTCGCTCAGGCCGTAGACCGCCTCCTCCTGGAGGGCGGGCGCCAGATGGTCGTGGCCGTACCACTGCGCATAGACCGCCGGATCGGCGATCCGGAAATCGGCCGACAGATCGACCACCTTCAGGTGCCGCGGCAACCCGGCCACGACCTCCTGGGTGGTGCCGTGCGGCAGGCAGCAGAAGACGAGGTCGAGCGTGTCCCAGACGACATCCTCGATCCGTATCAGGTCGGGCAGCGCATGGCCGCCGAACTGGGGAAAGACCGTGGCGAACTTCTTCCCGGCATGCCGATCGGCGGTCAGGGCGGCGATCGCGACCCCGGGATGGCGGACCAGCAACCGGACGAGCTCGGCCCCGGTATAGCCGCTGGCGCCCAGGATGGCCGCACGCACGACATTCGACGACTTGGTCATGGCCGCACCTCCGAGGCGGCACCGGAACGGCGATCGAGAGCCGGAGGCGGGTCAGCGCTTGGAGAACTGGTAGCTGCGCCTCGCCTTCGCCTTGCCGTATTTCTTTCGTTCGACCACCCTTGCGTCGCGGGTAAGAAAGCCGCCGCGCTTCAGGATGGCGCGCAGGCCGGGCTCGGCATGGGTCAAGGCACGCGCAATGCCGTGGCGGACCGCGCCTGCCTGCCCCGACAACCCGCCGCCCCTGACGGTGCACCAGACATCGTATTGCCGGTTGCGATCGGCCACCAGGAAGGGTTGGTTGAGCAGCATCTGCAGCACCGGGCGTGCGAAATAGGCCGCACCGTCGCGTCCGTTGACGGTCACCCGCCCGAGTCCGGGCCGGACCCACACCCGGGCGACGGCGTTCTTGCGCCGGCCGGTGGCGTAGGCACGACCCAGCGCATCGACCCTGCGTTCGTGGACGACGGGGGCAGGCTCAACCGCGGCGGCCCGCAGCCCCTCGGGCATCACGTCGCCCAGCGTGGCGGTATCCTGGTCGGCCATGCCTAGCTGCTCCTGGCGTTCTTGGCGTTCAGCGCCGCAAGGTCGAGCGGCGCGGGTTGCTGGGCGTGGTGGGGGTGTTCGGCTCCCGCATAGACCTTGAGCTTGCGGAACTGCTTGCGGCCCAGCGGCCCCTTGGGCAGCATGCGCGCAACGGCCTTCTCGACCACGCGTTCGGGATGGGCGCCATCGAGGATCGCCCCGGCCGTCCGGCTTTTGATGCCGCCGGGATAGCCGGTGTGGCGGTAATAGGTCTTCTGGTCCCGCTTGCGCCCGGTCAGCGCGATCTTGCCGGCGTTGACGACGACGACGTTGTCGCCGCAGTCGATGTGGGGCGTGAACATCGCCTTGTGTTTGCCGCGCAACATCCGGGCCACCACGGCGGCGAGCCGGCCGACGACGATGCCATCGGCATCGATGACGTGCCACTTCGCCTCGACGTCGCTGGGCCTGGCGGAATAGGTTTTCATCGAAGAGTCTCATCCGGTGTGGCACTTGCGCGCCGGGGTGGCGCAAGCTATCGCAGAAGGACTCGTGCCGTCAAGACTATGGTAAGGATTTATTCCATGTCTTTCAGGCACTTATATTGGAGCAGCCGAGATGCGGGAAGCGTGCGGCGCGATCGCCGAGAAGATCGCCGAAACCCGACCGGGGGATGATGCGGTGCTGCTGCGCGAGGACAGGGGCGGGATCGCGACCCTGGTGCTCAACCGGCCGCGGGCGCGCAACGCCCTGTCTGCGGCGCTGATCTCGGCGCTGCAGCGCGAAATCGATGCGATCGCGCGCGATGCGGCGATCCGCGTGGTGGTGATCGGCGCCAACGGCCCGGCCTTCTGCGCCGGCCACGATTTGCGCGAACTCCGCGCGAACCCGACGCGGCGGGCCTATACGGCGCTCTTCGCGCAGTGCAGCGCGCTGATGCGTGCGCTCATCGGCCTGCCCAAACCGGTGATCGCGCGCGTCCAGGGGATCGCGACCGCAGCCGGCTGCCAGCTCGTTGCGACCTGCGATCTCGCGATCGCCGCCGATACGGCGAAATTCGCAACGCCTGGCGTCGATATCGGGCTGTTCTGCGCCACCCCCATGGTGGCGCTCAGCCGCAACCTGGCGCGCAAGCACGCGATGGAGATGCTCCTGACCGGTACACCGATCGATGCGGCGACCGCCGAACGCTACGGCCTGGTCAACCGGGTCGTGCCGCCCGATGCGCTCGATGAGCAGACCCGGGCGCTTGCGGCCCGGCTCGCCGCAAAGTCCGCGCTGACGCTCGCGCTCGGCAAGGAGGCCTTCTACCGCCAGATCGAGAAGGGCCTGGCCGCAGCCTACGACGACGCAAGCGAGGTGATGGCCCGCAACATGCTGGCCCACGACGCCGAGGAGGGCATCGATGCCTTCCTGGAGAAGCGGACGCCTAGCTGGCAGGACCGCTAAGCGCCTGATCGAGATCGCGGATCAGGTCGTCCGCCGACTCGATGCCGATCGACAGGCGCACGACGTCGGGGCCCGCGCCGGCGGCGATCTGCTGCCCCTCGTCGAGCTGGCGGTGGGTCGTGGAGGCCGGGTGGATGATCAGGCTGCGCGTATCGCCGATATTGGCCAAGTGCGAGAACAGCTCGACCCGGTCGACGACCGCGGTACCGGCTGCGTAGCCGCCCTTGACGCCGAAGGTGAGCACCGCCCCCGCACCCCGCGGCAGGTATTTCCTGGCCAGCGCGTGAAAGGGGCTCGCCGGGAGCCCGGAATAGGACACCCAGGCGACCTTCGGATGGGCCTGGAGCCATTCGGCCACCGCAAGCGCGTTGCTGCAATGCCGGTCCATACGCAGCGGCAGCGTCTCCACGCCCTGGAGCAGGTTCCACGCAGCCTGCGGGGCCATGCACGGGCCGTAGTCGCGCAGCGCCACCGCACGCACCTTCATCGTGAAGGCGAAATCGCCGAACGTCTCGGCGAAGGTCAGCCCGTGATACGCCGGGTCGGGCGCAGCGAGCCCGGGGAACTTGTCGTTCTGCCGCCAGTCGAAGCGGCCCGATTCGACGACCACGCCGCCCATGGTGTTGCCGTGCCCGCCGATATATTTGGTCGCGGAATGGACGATCAGGTCGGCGCCCCAGTCGAACGGCCGGCAGAGATAGGGCGTGGCCAGGGTGTTGTCGACCACCACGGGGATCCCGGCCGCCCGGCCGATGGCGGCAACCGCTTCGAGGTCGATGACCACGCCGCCCGGGTTGGCGAGATTCTCGCAGAAGATGAACCTGACCTCATCGGTCAGTGCTGCGCGCACGTTTTCGGGCTCGGTCATGTCGACGAAACGGCAGGTCCAGCCGAGCTTTGCGAAGCTCTGGGCGAACTGGGTGACCGATCCGCCGTAGAGGTTGCGCGATGCGATGAACGCATCGCCGGCCTGGAGCAGCGTCGCTGCGACCAGGAACTGGGTAGCGTGCCCGCTTGCGGCCGCAACCGCGCCGCGCCCGTTCTCGAGCGCCGCCATCCGTTCCTCGAAGACCGCGACCGTCGGGTTGGTCATGCGCGAATAGACGTAGCCGAAGGTCTGCAGATTGAAGAGCTCCGCCGCATGGTCGGCGTCGTCGAAGACATAGGCGTTCGTCTGGTAGATCGGCGTGGTGCGCGCGCCGGTCACCGGGTCGGGCCGCGCGCCGGCGTGGATGGCGATCGTCTCGATGCCATATTCGCGCGGCGCGGCCTCATCGGCCGGAAGGTCGTCGAAGGGCGCGATCGCTCCGGTCCCGGTGTTCATTTCCTGGGCGGCCTCAGGCGCCTGGCCGTGATGATCCCGGAGTTGATGCCGCTCCATCCGAGCTCGCCCGACAACCGTGCATACTCGATCTTGGGGCAGCGGTCCATGACGACCACCAGGCCTGCGGCTTCGGCGAGCCGGGCCGCCTCATCGTTGCGGACCGAAAGCTGCATCCACACGACCTTGATGCCCTTTTCGTCCTTGCAGGCGATCGCTTCCCGGGTGATCGCCAGCGCCTCCTCGGAGGTGCGGAAGATGTCCACCATGTCGATCTGGACCGGAGCCTCGCCGATCGCCCCGCAGACGGTCTCGCCCAGGATCACCGCGCCTGCGCGCGCGGGGTTGACCGGGATGACGCGGAAGCCGCGCTTCTGGAGATATTTCATCGCATAGAAGCTCGGCCGCCGCCACACCGTGCTCGCCCCGACCATGGCGATGGTCTGCACGCGGCCCAGGATCGCGCGCAGCCGCCGATCGGAATAGTGGTCGTGATGGGCAAGGCGGCCTTGCGCATCCGCAGTCTGTCCCTGCATTGCCGCCTCGAACCTCCCGCCGTTCCGGTCGGCGGACGCTACAGCGCCGGGGCGCGGCGGGCAACGGCTGGGCGCGCGGGCGACTGTTCCGCGCCGGCCGCCGCGCCGTGAGCGCATCAGCCGCCCGCGACCCCCCGATTGTAGCCCGACGGGACGATCTTCATCCCGCGGAGAAAGGACTCTGTCTCCTCCAGGGAGCGCGCACCGGAGCAGTCGCGCATGTCGATGCCGGTATCGAAAACCTCTTCGGTGATGCGGCTGTGCAGTTTCGCCGGCGTGCTGAGAAACCCCACCAGCGCGAAGACGCACGGCGCATCGGTATCGGGGCTCCGCACCAGATGGATCCACCCGCCACGCTCCCAGGGTGCGTAGACTTGACGCGAGTCCGCATAGGTGAACGCTTGGCCGCGTCCGGCGTAGTAGGCGGCGATGCAGTCCTTCGCCGCGTCCGGATCGTTGAAGTGCCACGTCGTGCGCCGGTTGAATCGGCCGATGACGTTGTGCTCGATCCAGAGCCAGCCGCGCCCGTCGTCGAACCAGGCCCTTTGCTGGACCAGGGCGTTGTCGCGACGCCGCTGTTCGGCTCCGGTGAACGCGGCCCCTTTCAGGTCGATGACGTTGACCACGATCTCGCGCGGCGCGATGCGTTTCCAGGCAGTGCGGTGCGTGGGCACCCCGCCGACGGTCTTGCCGATGCTCCCGCCGTCCGGCAACGACCCCGACTGCTGCGCACAGCCTGCCAGCCCCGCCACGCACACCGCCGCGATCAGACAGCGAGCGAAGTCTTTCATGGCATCCTCCCACGCCGGTTCCGGGCCCGGCGGTCGTTTCGACATTCTTCCCGGTGGAACTTTATCCGATCCGTGCGGCGGAACCGACACGATACGCGGCAGCGGTGCGGGGCTTGACCGTCGCATCCGGGACCTCGGCCCAGCCGGCGATCTCGGCATAGCGCTGGAGCGCTGCGCGGACATGCGCCAGCGCACTGCCGTGGCGCATCCGGTACCACCCTTCCACCTGGCGGGTGCCGTGGTTGTCGACCACGATGTCCAGGACCAACTGCAACCGGCTGGTGCGCAGGGCGCCGGCGGCAACGGTACGGGCCATCTCGCGCGCCCAGGGGCGGTAGTGCAGCCGCCAGGCGCGCTCCTCCTGCCCGGACATCCGCGCGATCGGATCGGCGAACAGGCCCCTGCGTCGGGACTCGGCCCGCGGCGTCAGCGACTGGGCGCGGGCGACCAGGCCGCGGCCGACGGCCTCCCAGACCCGGCGGATTTCGCGGGCGGCGCGCAGCTGTGCGGCGCTGAGCGCGGCCCGCTCGCCGAGCCGCTGCACGACATCGCAGCGCAGCTTCGCCGCGGTTTCCGGTGTCGGCAGCACCGCCAGGGCGGACGGTGGCGCCGGATGGCGGCAGGCGGCGCGCGCCACCGTTCAGCCTCCCCGCCTTGCGCGCCGGCGACGCGCCGGCCGGGCGCTGGGTCCGGTATGGAACGCCCGCGGCGGCGCGGCGATCCCGGGATAGGGTATGTCCGCGCCGAGCGCCCTGGCCGCGGCGACGATTTCGGCCGCGCGCACCCGCACGCCGTCGAGCCACAGCCCGGCGGCGGTCTCCACGGCGCGGCCGCCCAGGGTCCGCATCGCCCGATCGATCGGTTCGGTGGGTGGCGCGCCGGCGCCGTGATTGTCGTTGGCGGCCGCCGACAGGCGGGCGGGCAGCGGCCGCGCATAACGGTCCGGTTCGTGCCGTGCGGCGTCCAGCACCGTCGGGCGCGCTACGGCGGGGGGCGCGAACACCCGTTCGAGGTGGCCAGGCGCGCGCCCGGATCGTGCAAGCCGCAGCAGAAGCCGGCGGTCGCGGGGCGACAACGGGACTTCGAGGATCTCGCGGGCGGTTGGCATGAACGCTCTCCCCTAGTCAGATCAGACCAAAAATCTTTTCATAATATGAAAATTCTGTCAAGCGTGTTTTGCACACAGAATGGATTTCCGGTTGCATCGCGGCGGGGACGGGGCGAGCCTCGGGGCCGAGGAGGGGATCCGATGCCCAACATGATCAGGAAATGGCGCAAACGGCGCGGGCTGACGCTCCAGATGCTGGCCGAACGGCTCGGCACCTCGGTGGGCCATCTGCACAAATGGGAGACCGACAAGGTCTCGATCACGCTGCACCGGCTGGCTTCGGTCGCTGCGGCGCTCGATTGCGGGATCATCGATCTGGTCGGCGAAGTCGCCAGCGTGCCGGTGGTCGGCAAGGTGGGGGCCGGGGCGGCGGTCGATTCGATCGACGACCACGCCCTGGGCGAGGGGGTCCGCCGGGTGCGCTGCCCCACCGGACTCGACGCAAGACAGACCGTGGCGGTCGAGGTCGAGGGCGATTCCATGCTGCCGATCGAGGAGGGGTGGCTGCTCTACTACACCCGCGACTACGACGGCGTGCCGGTCGAATGCCTGGGCACGCTGTGCGTCGTACAGCTCGCCGACGACGGGCCGCGCTACGTCAAACGGGTCAAGCCTGGCCGCAAGCCCGGCCTGTTCAACCTCTACAGCACCAACGCCCGCGAGATCGAGGACGTGGCGCTTGCCTGGGCCGCACCGGTGCTCGACGCCCGGCCGCCGGCGCCGGACGAGGATCTGCAGGGCGGCTGAACCGCCATACCGGCCACCACGGGCGCGCGATGCGCTGTTGCGGATTCGAACATTTCCGCGGCATATTTTCTTTTAAAGAAAAATATTGCAGATCGATATTACGCCTTCAGACTACGACGGGTCTCGCTGCGCGGTCCTGCGCGTCGTGAGCCCGGGCGGATCGTTGCCAGACGGGGCAAGGGCGCCTATCGTTGCGGCACGACGCACCGCCAGCGCGGGGGCGGTGCGAAGGGGCGGACGAACCATTCGGGGGGATCGACGATGGCGCCCTGGCAACTGAGCGCAAGCGCGGCCGCGGCGGCCATCGCTGCGGGCGATCTCACCTCCGAGGCGCTGGTGCGCGCCTGCCTGGAGCGCATCGAAGACCGCGAGGGCGAAATCCGGGCCTGGGCCCATCTCGATCCCGATTTCGCCCTCGAACAGGCCCGCGCGGCCGACCGCGCGGGTAAGCGGGGTCCGCTGCACGGCGTGCCGTTCGGCGTCAAGGACGTCATCGACAGCGCCGGACTGCCCACCGAGTACGGCAGCCCGGCGATCCACGGCGGACATCGGCCGGAGCGCGATGCGGCCTGCGTGGCGGCGATGCGCGATTCGGGCGCGGTGCTCCTGGGCAAGACGGTCTCGACCGAATTCGCTACCTTCACGCCCGGCGCGACCCGCAACCCGCACAACCCCGCGCACACACCCGGCGGGTCGTCCAGCGGGTCGGCCGCTGCGGTCGGCGCGTCCATGGTGCCGATCGCCTTTGGCAACCAGACCGCCGGTTCGCTGATCCGCCCGGCCGCCTTCTGCGGGGTGGTGGGGCTCAAGCCGACCCATGGCACGGTCGATCTGAGTGGCATCCTGCCGCTGGAGCCGAGCTTCGATACGCTGGGCTACATGGCGCGCACCGTCGAGGACGTGACGGTCTTCTACGACATCGTGCGCGGCGCACCGCCGGCCCCGCTGCCCGACCGGCCGGGCCGGACGCCCCGCATCGGGCTGTGCCGGACACATTTCTGGGACCGGGCCGAGAGCGCGACCCGCAACGCGCTCGCCCACGCCGCCGACCGGCTCTCGGATCTCGGTGCGGAGGTCTTCGACCGCGCCTTGCCCGAGGACTTCGCGAG
>CAYFYS010000012.1:0-13005 GCA_964347365.1 uncultured Rhodospirillaceae bacterium
GGATCCGGAGCATCGGCAAGAAGGACATGATCCTGAACGACGCAACGCCTGTGATGTCCGTCGACCCGGAGACCTACGAGGTGCGCGCCGACGGCAGGCTGTTGACGTGCGAGCCGGCTGCGGAGCTTGCGCCCGCACAGCGCTACTTCCTGTTCTGAGCCATGCGTCGGGCAACCCGTGCGGCGACCGCCGGCGACTGGCCGGACGGGACGGCGGCGGGCTCGGTCACTCTGGGTTATGACGAGCGGCACCGACGGCATGTGCGCCTGACCACCGATGCGGGACAGGCGATCCTTTTGGACCTCGAGGCCGCCGTATTACTGCGCCTTGACGACGGCAGCCGGATCCGGGTGTGCGTCGCACCGCAAGACGTCGTCGATGCGCGCGGCGACACGGTGCGGGATACGGCGCGCCTCGCCTGGCATCTCGGCAACCGCCACCTGCCGGTTCAAATTCTCCGGGACGGCGGCATCCGCTTCCGCCACGACCATGTCATCGAGGCGATGGTGCGCGGCCTCGGCGGGCAGACCGAGCGCAAACGGGCGCCGTTCACGCCAGAGGGGGGCGCCTGCGGGCACCGCGGTCACGATCATCCGCACGGCCATGGCGATGACTGATGCAGAGCGCGACATCTACCGCCTGTCGGCCTGGTTCTCGCCGGCCTTTCCGGTGGGTGCCTACGCGTGGTCGTCGGGTCTCGAATACACCGTCGAAGCAGGGCTCGCCTCCGATGCGGCCTCTCCCGAAACCTGGCTCGCAGACGTGTTTCGTTTCGGGACGGGAGCGGTCGATGGCGGGTTCTTCCGTCTCGCCCACCGTGCCCGGCACGCAAGGACCACAACGCGCTGGCCGACTGTCTCGACTGGGCGGAGGCGTTGCGCCCGACTGCGGAGCTTGCCCTGGAAAGCGCCGCGCAAGGGGAGGCGTTCCTGACCCGCAGCGGCGCGCTGCCGCCCGAGCGGATCATGGGCGTTGAGACCGGCGGCTGCCCGCACACCGCGATCTGCGAAGATGCGTCGATGAACCTGGCTGCGGTGGCCGAGATGAACCTGCGCTTCCCGGCGCTCGACCTGACCTTCATCGAATCGGGCGGCGAAAATCTGGCCGCCACCTTCTCGCCGGAACTGGCCGATATCACGATCTACGTGATCGACGTCTCCGCCGGGGACAAGATCCCGCGCAAGGGCGGTCCGGGCATTACCCTCTCCGACCTGCTGATCGTCAACAAGACGGATTTGACGCCGCTGGTGGGCGCAGATCTGGGCGTGACGAACCGCGACGCACGCAGGATGCGCAACGCGCGGCCGTTCTTGTTCACCAATCTCGAGACGGGCGAGGGCGTTGCGCGCGTCGTGGAATTCATCGTCTCCCTGGGCGGGCTTGCCGATGAGCCGGAACGGTAACGGTGTCCCCGAGGGACAGCCCCGCTCAAGCGCTCCGCCCGCGTGCCTGCGCCCTGGCCCGCCCGACCTGCCAGGCCCAGAAGACGGCGAAGCAGGCCGCCGGGATCAGCGCCAGCTTGCCGTGGGTCAGCACCAGGCCGATGCCGATGAGGATCGCCGCGATCCGTGCCGCAAGCGACAGGCGCGTATGGAAGAAGCCTTCCACGCCGGCAGAGATCGCAAGCCCACCCAGGCCGAGCGAGACCACCGTCAGGCAAATGTCGAGCGTGCTGCCCTGCAGCAGCAGGCCCGGTTGATAGACGAACAGGACCGGCAGATAGAAGATCGCCATCGCCTTGACCATGGCAACGTTGCAGACCGGCCACAGCCGTTCCTTGGAGATGCCCGCGGCCATGTAGGCGGCGAGCGCGACCGGCGGGGTAACGTTGGAGGCCTGGCCCCACCACAACACCAACAGATGGGCGGCCATCACCGGAATCCCGAGCTGGATCAGGGCGGGCGCGGCCAGGGTCGCCAGGATCACGTAAGCCGGGATCACCGACAGCCCCATGCCGAGGATGTAGCCGATCACGAAGATGAACATTACGGTGAAGGCGAGATTGCTCTCGGCGAGGTCGATGATCAGCCCCGTCACCCGGATGCCGGTGCCCGGAAGCAGCACCGCGCCGGCGATGATCGACACCGGTCCAGCGATCGCGATGATCGGAAGCGAGGCTCTCGCGCCCTCGGCAAGGGTCTCGACGATCGCCCGCGGACCCATCGGGCGCGGCGTCAGCCAGCTTGCCACGACCACGCTTAGGATCGCCAGCAGGCCCACGCGGCGCAGCGAGTAGTCGAGATAGATCAGGATGATCACCACCAGGATCGGCACCAGGTAGACCCACCCCGTCCGCATGGTTTCGCGGAAGGACGGGCATTCCTCGGCCGGCAGCCCGGTCAGGTCGTGGCGCCGGGCGTAGAAATGGACCTGCAGGTAGACGTTGAGGAAGTAGAGCAGCGCCGGGATGGTCGCCACGATCACGATCGTGCCGTAGGAAAAGCCGGTCAGGGCGACCATGATGAAGGCCGATGCGCCCATCACGGGCGGCATGATCGTCCCGCCCGTCGACGCCGCGGCTTCGATGCCGCCGGCCACCGCCGGCCGGTAGCCGGTCCGGATCATCATCGGGATGGTGATGTTGCCGGTGATCGCGACATTGGCCGAGGCCGACCCGGAGATGGACGCGGTAATGAAGGACGAGCCGACGGCGGCCTTGGCGCCACCGCCCGGCCGCGTGCCGAGGAAGGACAGGCAGATATCGGTGAAGAAGTCCGAGGCGCCCGAGCGGATCAGGAACACGCCGAAGACCAGGAACAGGAAAAGGTTGGAGGCCAGTACGTAGGTGATCGAGCCGTAGAGACCATCGGTCTGGGCATAGAGCGCGGTGGCGATCTGGCGCAGATTGAACCCGCTGTGGACGAACGGCCACGGCACCGAGGCGCCGAAATAGAGAAACAGCAGGAACGCCGCGGAAATGACCGCCATGGCGATGCCGAGTGCCCGCCTTGCGGCCTCGATCACGCCGAGGATCATGATCCAGCCGACCGCCATGTCGAAGTCGCCGATATCAAAGCCCTCGTTCTCGGCGAAATACAGGTAGCGGTCGTTGAATTGGAAGGTGGCGTAGCTCGCCGCGGCAAGGAAGACCGCATCGAACAGCCGGGCCGGGACGGTCCTGGCCAGCGGGTGCGTGCAGATCGCGATCGCCACCCCGGCATAGATGAACAGGCTGCGGTCGAGCGCCGGGCTGAACGTGCCCAGGGTCGCGACGTAGAGGTAATAGCAGCTTGTCACCAGGCCGATGGCGAAGCCGAGCGCTTTCCACTCGCCGCGGAACGCCTCGGCCATGCCGCCCGCTCCCCTCAGAACACCCCTGCCCGTCGGTGCATCCGGTATACTCGCCGCAGACCATCGGCGTCCAGCCGGGGGCGGGGGCAAAGGATCTGTGCCTTGCCGGGATTGCTCGTCTTGAAGGAGGCCGACCTCCGGGCCGTGCTCGATGTCCCGACGGGGCTGGAGATCATAGAGCGTACGTTCCGCGATCTGGGCACCGGGGACGTTGTCCGTCTGTCCGAACCGGCGGCCCTGTTCGGCGGCTCCGGGCGCAACGGCGTTGCACGCTACAAGTCCAAGGGCGCGACGCTGATCTCCGAGAACCTCACCGGCATCCGCCTGATCAGCGACGTCAAACAGGGGCACGGCTTCCGGTCCCACCACATGTTGTGCGTCTTCGACGATCTGACCGGCGCACCGATCGGGCTCCTCAACGAGACCTGGCTCCACCGTTTCCGCACCGCGCTCACCGGCGTGGTCGCCGCCCGGCACCTCGCGCGGCCCCGTTCCAGGGTCGTTGCGCTCATCGGCGCCGGTGCGATCGCCGCCGAGCTGTTCCCGGCGCTCACCCGTACGTTCGATCTCCGCGAAATCCGAGTGGTTGCGCGCCGGCGTTCCAGCGCGGCTTCGTTCTGCCGACGCCACGCGGGGGACGGCCCGCTGTTTCGCGCCCTCGACCGCCCGGAGACGGCGCTCGCCGGCGCGGACATCGTCTTCACCCTCACCCTGTCGGCCGAGCCGGTGATCGGGCCGGGCATGCTCTCGCCGGGCGCCTTCCTCTGTTCCATGGGTGAGACGCAGGAAGTCGCGTTTCCGGTCCTGGAGGAGATCGACCGGTTCATCGTCGATGATTTCGACTATGCGTGTGTCCTGGGCGACATCGCGGCATGGCTCGCCGATGGGCGCGCCTCGCGCGAAGGGCTGCGCTCCCGTCTGGACGGGCACATCGGCGAGGTCGTCGCCGAGACGATCCCCGGGCGCAGCGGCGAGGATGAGCGCATTCTCGCCGTCATCCAGGGCATGGCGGTGTGCGACCTCGCGCTCGCCGGTCACGCGCTGGATGCGGCCCGCCGGCGGGGGCTGGGCCGCAGGCTCGATCTCTTCGAATGAAGGCTCAGCGTTCGGCCAGAAGCGTACCGAACCCCTGCAGCCGGCGCGTCGCGCCCATCGCCCGCAGACACCGCCAGAACGCCGCCTGGTTGCTGGTGACGACCGGCTTGCCAAGCTCTGCCTCCAATCGCTGGATCAGCGCGAGAGAGGGCAGGTTGGTGCAGCTTATGAACACCGCCTCGGCGCGCGGTCGATCGACCCGGCGCGCGAGATCGTACGTCACATCCAGCGGCACCCGGCCGATGGCGGCCCGTTCCACAGCGGTCTTGCCCAGCTGCAAACCCTCCGCCGAGACGACCTCCAGGCCGTGCTCGGCGAGCCATTCGGCCTCCCGCCGGTTGACGAATTCCGTTCTGGGCGTCGCCAGCGCGATCCGCCGGGCACCGAGCGCGCGCAGCGCCGCGACTACCGCGTCTGCGGTTAGCACCGCTGGCGCGCCGGTCATCCGGGTCATCGATTCGGCGAGCGTCGCGCCCGGAAAGAAATAGGTGCACGAGGTACACCCGAAAGCGATCACGTCCACGCCTGCCGAGGCGAGGTCGCGGCTGGCGCCTTCGACATTGGCAGCGATCTGGCGGTAGAGCGCCGGCGCCTGGGGTCCGTCCTGGAAGGCGCGCGCGACGTGAACGGCAAGCCCCGGCGGCGCCATGCGCTGGAACTCCGGCTCGATGCTGATGTTCGTCGACGGGCAGATCAGCCCGATCCTGCCGAGCCCGGCATAGGGAGAGGCGGCGGGAAGCTCATCCATCGACGGCCTCGCCCACCGCGGCGATACAGGCGCAGAGCCCGCCGCCCGGCGGCGCTTGGTGTTCGGTGCCGCCGCTGACGAAGACGCGCCCGGTGCCGAGGATGCCGCCGATCACCCCGCTTGCAATGGCGCGCATGTGCTTGTCCGGCTCGAGCTCACTGTCGAAGACCGTGGTGCGTTCGCCACGGATGTATCCGTCCGGGGCAACGCCGGCCTTGAGGAACACCGCGCGCAACCGTTCCCGATGAGTGATCTCGCCCGCCGGGTCGAGGCCGCAGCCGGCCTCGCGGAACAACGCCCTGAGCGCGCGCGCATCGAGGATGTCGGCCATGGGACGCGAATGGATCTTCGATACACCGCCCGCACCGGGCCGGTTGCCGAGTACGAGCACCTCGCCGAGCGCGATCTCGGTGCCGGAAAAGCTCATCGCACGGTACGCATAGCGTTCGAGATCGACGCCGATCCGGGTCTGCGCAATCGCCGCTTCGTCGAGTTCGCCGAGCGCCAGCGCCACGCCGAGCGCCGCGGCGCCGCGCGACCGCCCGCTGGAGCCGGCGCGCGCGAGGATCGCAGGATCGCCGGTCCCAGCCGCATCGCGGTGGCTGAGGATCGGGCTCTTGACGAAAACCGCGCCGACCTGCGGCGGGCGCAATCCCGCCTCGTCCATCGCCGCGCGGACCGCATCGGCGACCAGCGTGATGTGGGTGCGGGTGACGAGCTCGCCCGGCGCCATCGTCCGGGTCCGCGCACCGCCGATGACCAGACGCGCATCCGCGCCGGTGCCCGCACCGGCATCCTCGATCGCGGCGAGCACGAACACGACCGGGCTCAGCGCACCCTCCGAACCGGTGGAAAAGATCATCGTGGTGTCCGCGACCAGGCGCGCGCCGCCGAACGCATCGATCGCCTCCACAGCCGCGGCCATCGCAAGTTCGCGGGAGAAATCGTTGACGGTCGCGGTCCCTTCGGTCTTGCCGACCAGCGCCAGGCGCCGGATGCGATCCCCGGACAAACGGCCCAGGATCGATCTCAGCCCCGCTACGTCCTGCGGGCCGGCCGTCGGATAGGCCTCGACATGGACTCGCATGGTCGATCATTCCCCGTGATAGCGGAACGCGAACCCCGTACCCTCGGCGGTGATGCGGCCCGCCGTCGGGTTCGGGAAATGAGCGGGCAGGATGGTCACGCCGGTTCCGGCGTAGCGGTCAAGGAACGCCTTGCGGCACCGCCGCGCCGCGTCCTGGTCCGCGCAGGCGATCGTACTCCAGTCGGGGATGTGGCACTGGATCATGTGGTGCATCAGATCGCCGCAGAGCAGCGCCTCCTCCCCGCCCGAGACGATGCGCAGCCCGACCTGGCCGGGGGTGTGGCCGGGCAGCGGCTCCAGCGTGATGCCGTCCTCGATCTGATGGTCCATCTCGACCACGAGTTCGCGCCCAGCTTCCAGGATCGGCATCACGCTGTCGGCGACATAGTCGCCGGTCCTGGTCATCAACCCCTGCCTGGACTGCGCCAGCCAGAAGTCGAGCTCGGTCCGGGCGAAGATGTACCGCGCGTTCGGGAAAGTCGGCACCCAGAGCCCGTCCTCGAGCCTGGTGGTCCACCCGACGTGATCGACGGGCAGATGGGTGCACAGGACGAAATCGATGTCCTCCGGGCGGGTCCCGGTGGCGAGAAACCGGTCCATCCACGGGAACACGGCATCGTTGAAAACCGCCCGGTTGCGCGGCTTGTGATTGCCGACGCAGCTGTCGACCAGGATCGTGTGATACGGCGTGCGGATCAGGAAGGCCTGGATCGCCAGAACCACCAGCCCGGTATCCGGCCGGTAATGGCGCGGCACCATCCAATCGACATGCGGCGCGATGGCCGCCTCGTCCCAGTCGGGGAAGAACGCGCACGCCCGCAGGAGCGGCATTTCCATCTCCACGATCCGGGTGAGACTGATCTCGCCAAAGCTGAAATCGTGCATCCCCTGCCTCGCATCGCCCCCGACAGGGCCAAGCTTAACAGCTTCGGGACTTTGCCCGGCAAGCGTCCGTCCGGCGTTCTGCTGGTAGGCGGTGGGCGATCTCGCGCGGCGTGCCCGGGTCGGCCATAATACCGCAGTCACAGCAGAGGCCGCCGAGGGAGGAGGAAGCCATGGCGCAGGAGATCTACACCCCGACCAGAGAGGAGCTGGAAAAGCGGATCGGCCGCTATGCCGATCTCAAGGCGATGTCGACCGCCGGCGATCTGGGCTGGGTCGGCCAGGGGGCGATGGACGTCTTCTTCGCCCGCAAGATCATGCCGGTAATCCTGGACGACACCAAGAACCCGTTCGGCGATATCGCGCCCATCTTCGATGCCGCCGGCACGACGATGTTCATCTCCGTTATGCCGCCCGGGCAGGGTCCGTGTCTGCACTCGCACAACACCACTTTCGAGACCTTCATGGTCCTGGAGGGGAAGATCGAATATCACATCGGGGACCCGGTCGCACACAAGGTGACGCTGGAGAAGTTCGACACCTTCTCGTGTCCACCCCGGGTCTATCGCGGTTTCCGCAATGTCGGTGATACCGATGCGATACAGCTCACCGTGATCACCGGTCTGGCCGAGAACCGCGACGACGTCTCGATCGCAGGTTCGATCGCCAAGGAGGTCGAGCGCGACTTCGGCAAAAAGGTCGTCGATGCCTTCGCCGACGTCTTCACGATCGACCCGCCGGTCAACGCCTGACCGGCGGGGAGCGCGCCGATGTCCAAGCCGAGGATCGCCCATCTTGCCGGACCCAACGCGACGATCCAGAACAGCCCGCCCCTGGTGACGTCGAACAAGGCGCGGGCCCGGCACGGACTGCCGTTGCTCGTCGACGAAGACGGCGCACCGGTGCGGTTCGACGTGCTGCGCGCACAACGGCTGGCCGCGCCGGTGACGGTCTATATCGAGCAGTTCAGCGCGCATCCTCTGGAGCGCGACGCAGCGGCGCTTTACGCGCCACCGGACGGCTACCTCGACGCCGGGGGAGCCTTCCACGAGACCCGGCAGAGCGAGACCGACACGCCGGTCTACCGGGTCGAGCTGCGGCCGGAGGACGGCGTCTATCCGCTGCCCTATATGGGCCGCCAGGCGGACGGCAGCGCCTGGGAGGACGATGCAGCCTGGCCGGGGGCACCGGCCGAAAAATGCCGCCAAGCCTACTATCCCGACGGCGCGCGCCTGTTCGAGGAAACCGACCGGCTCGGCGTGGGCATGTTCGGCGAGGGCTGCCTGATCTCGCGCAAGGCCGATATCGACTTCCACCGGATCATTCCCCCGGGCGGCTACACCAAGGGCCTGCCGGGATCGGAACGGACCGATATGGGACAGGGCGACATCCCGCTGGAGGTACTGGGGCGGGACTTTTTCCCATACCGTCCGGTCCATCTTGCCGCCTCGCCGGCGCGGCAGGCCCTGGCGCACATGGTCAACAGGGTCCAGGAGATCCTCGATAGCGGGGCGTATATCGGCGCGATCTGGACGCAGGGCAGCCCGCGCATCGAAGAGACGATGTACTGGTTCAACCTGCTGGTCGACACCACACTGCCGATCTGCGGCAACGCAGCCCAGCGCACCATGGGCGAGATCAGCAACGACGGCCCCAAGAACCTCGTCGATTCGGTGGACTACCTCACCTCGCGCATCTGGGCGGACGACGACGGCCGCAACCGGGCAGGCACGGTGTTGATCCAGGAGCAGCAGATCTTCTCCGCGCGCGATGTCCAGAAGGGCGACGCCCGGCCGGGCGGGTACGTCACCACCGGCGGGCACGGCGGGATCATCGGCGGGCTGCCGCACGATGCCCCGCCGGTCCTGACCTACCTGCCCGATGCCCGGCACACCTACCGCTCGGCGGTCAGACGTTCCGTGCTGCCCGAGGAAGTACCCGGCACGGTCCTCGAACACGGCCGGCGGCGGCCGATTGCGGTGCGTGTCAAAGACACCGCCGGTGCGCTGCTGGGCGATGCGATGCCCAGGGTCTCGATCCTGAAGGAAGGCAACTATTCCGCCCGCAGCCTTGATCCGTCGACCGCGCCGGAGGTCGACATCACCGCCCTGATCGAGGACAATCTGCGGCACTGCCCGCTGGCCGGCTTCGTTCTGGAGGGCCAGTCACCCTACGGCACGCTTACCTCACACGTGCGCAGCCGGATGATGACCCGGGCGATCCACAACGGCATGCCGGTCGTCCGGGTCGGCCGCGGCAACAATGACGGCTTCACCGCAGGGACCGCGTTCGTCATCGGCGGCGGCAATCTGACGGCAACCAAGGCGCGGCTGGTGCTGCTCGCCTGCCAGCTCAAATTCGGCGGCCTGCCGGTGCCGGCCGATGCGGACGCCCCGACCACGGCCGAGCGCGATGCCATCGCCGCCAAGGTCGCGCAATACCAGGAGGTGTTCGCAAGCCACTGACCCTGCCTGCGGCCGTCGGCCGTCCCGCGCCGCCTCGACCGCGTCGGGCTGCGCTTCAGGCGGCGCGCGAACGCACCTTTTCGTCGATTGCCTCGCCACGTTTGGCCAGTGGGCCGAAACCGATGCTCGTGCTGCCGAGATCGCGGACCCGTGGCGCGACCTCCTTGGCGAACAGGGTCATCGACTTGGCGGTCGTTGCGTAATCCATGTCGCCGGCGTGCAGCATGGCGATCAGGTGGCCGAACCCGCCGATCCTGTCGTAAAGGGCGTGGATCTGATCCACGACCTGGTCCGGCGTGCCGTAGAGCGCAACGTGGTTGCGGCGGAAATATTCCATGCCCTGCCTGCGGATCGCATCGGTACGCCCGCCCGAGAACTTGCCGGTCAGGAAATCGGCGTAGAGGTGGCGCTGAACATAGCCCGGCGGGGCGCGGAACTGCGGTTCGGCCTTGTTGTGGGTGACATACCAGAAGACGCCGTCAATGACCTTGCGCGCATCCTCTTCGGTTTCGCCGACACCGACCAGCGGCATGAAGGCGAACTGGTCGTCCGCCGGCTCGACATGGCCCTCGGCGCGGCAGCGTGCGCGCACGCCCTGAAACATCCTGGCCAGAACATCGACCGGGGTCAGGAACATCGCGAAGGTGAACCCACGCGAGACCGTCTTGAAGCCGTGCTCGACGTCGCTGCCGCCGGTGGTCCAGACCGGCGGATGAGGCTGCTGGTAGGGTCTGGGCCAGACGTTGATCTGGCGCTTGTGAAGCCAGCGCCCTTCGTAGTTGAACGGCCCGTCATGGCTGGTCCAGGCGCGGATGATCAGGTCGATCGACTCCCAGAGCCGTTCCTTGGTCTCGGTCGGATTGGCGTTAGAGGCGAACAGCTCGTAGGGCACCCCGCGCACGAAGCCGCACTCGAGCCGACCGTGCGATATGTTGTCGATCATCGCCATCTCCTCGGCGCAGCGGATCGGATCGGCCAAATTGGCCGCTGGGTTGCCGAGGATGCACAGCCGCGCTTTGCGGGTTTGGCGCGCCAGGATCGCCAGCGCGATCGGGCCCGAGGCGTTCAGGCAGGTCGCGGTCTGGTGGTGCTCGTTGATCATGCAGTGAAGGCCGAGCTCGTCGGCGAGCATGTACTGGTCGAGGTACATGTTGTAGAGATCCGCGCCGATCCTGGGGTCGTAGTATCGGCTCGGCAGGCTCAGCCGCATGGAGGTGTACGTCTCCTCGGGCGGCAGATGCGGCCACGGAAATTCGGTGAAGTGATAGAGCTCCATCGGGTCTCGAACTCCTAATCACGCTCTGGTGCGCCGCGGCCGAGGAAGGCGTCAAGGGCGGCCATGAACGCATCCGGCCGCTCGATATGGGGATAATGGCCGGCGTTGCGCAAGCTGACGAACCGGGCGCGCGGGATGCGCCTGGCGTAGGATCGGCCGTATTTCGGGCTCACCAGACCGTCGGCGGCACCCCAGACGACGAGCGTCTCGGCCTGGATGCGGTGCAGCCGGTTCCTCAGTGCCGGGTTGTGGAAATAGGGCTCCCAGCACAGCCGCGCGGTGGTCTCGCGGTGCCGGGCCACCCGCATCGCCGCCCTGTCTGACAGCCCGGTCATGTCGTCCAGGGGGTCCTTCGAGAGGTCGGCGAATTTGAGCGCCCGCACCGTCGCAAACGGCAGGAAGTAGATGTCGGCGATGTCGCGGTCGTAGGCGCCGCCGAACTTCGCACCCAGCGGACCCACCAAGACGACGGAGTCCAGCCTGGCGCAGGACTTGGTGGCCATCTCCGCAGCGATCCAGCCGCCGACCGAGAACCCCATCAGAACCGCGCGGCGCAGGTCGTAACGATCCATCAGGTCGAGATAGATGTAGGCGATATCGTCAATGCCGGTGACGGTCTCCGGCAGGCTGGAGCGGCCGTAGCCCGGCGCCCATGGCAGGATCACCTCAAAGCGTTCGGCCAGCTGGTCGATCAGCGGCAGTTCGGCCTCGTAGGCCTCCTCGGACTGCAGCAGCACCAGCGGCGCGCCGACGCCGCAGCGTTCGACCTCGATCCTGGCGCCTTGAAGCCTGAGCGTCTCCCTGCGCCTGGAACGCGGGCCGAGGTTGCGTCCGCCCGCCGATTTCGCCCTGCCCATGCATCTTCCCGTTCGGGGTGCCCCGTGCGCCCGGAAAGGGTAGTATCGGGCTTTGCCGTGGACCGCAACTCGCGCGGGAGACACAAGCCGTGAAGATCGACACGTTCAACCACATCATGCCGCCGGCGTTCATCGAGCGGTTGGCGCCCTTCGTGCCGGGCTTCATGATCAAGGTGCTGCGCGCGATCCCGACGATACACGACGTCGATGCGCGGCTGCGCCATATCGAGCCGTTCGAGGACTACCAGCAGATCCTGGCGGCAGGGAACCCGGTGATCGACGACTGGGCCGATCCACGGGAAACCCCGGCCCTGGCGCGTCTGCTCAACGACGAGATCGCCGCCATCGCCGCTGCGCACCCGGATCGCTTTCCGGGTTACGTCGCCTCGCTGCCGATGAACAACCCGTCCGCCGCGCTGGCCGAGATCGAGCGTACCGTGCGCAACGGCGCCGCCTGCGGGGTCCAGATCTATTCCAACGTCGCGGGCAAGCCCCTCGATTCGCCCGAGTTCTACCCCGTCTTCGAGCGCATGGCGCAGCTCGGCCGGCCGATCTGGCTGCATCCGATCCGCGCGCCCGGCTTTGCAGACTACGCCGGCGAGAAAACCTCCAAATTCGACATCTGGTGGGGGCTCGGCTGGCCCTACGAGACCTCGGCGGCGATGGCGCGGATCGTCTTCTCCGATGTCTTCGAGCGCCTGCCCAATCTCAGAATCATCGCCCACCACTGGGGCGCCTACATCCCGCACGCGGAGGGCCGGCTGGGCCCGAACTGGGAGCGCGGCATGATGGTCTCGGACTCCTTCGAGGACGACCCCCTGTGGCACGGTAAGTCACGCTCGCTGGTGGAGTCCTTCAAGCTGTTCTACGGCGACACCGCGATGTTCGGCGCGCAGGCGGCCAGCCAGTGCGGCCTCGATTTCTTCGGCGCCCGCCATTCGTGCTTCGCGACCGACTATCCGTTCGACTACGAGCACGGCATGCGCAACCTGCGCACAACGATCGCGGTAATCGATTCGCTGCGCTGCACCGAAGACGACCGGCGCACGATCTACGAAGAGGTCCCCCGCTCGCTGCTCCGCTGAACGGCCCGGAACACCGCACGCCGCAGCGGCGGCTACTCCGCCGCGGCCGCCTGGTAGATCGAATCCCGATACGAGCCTTCGCCCAGGCCGCCGTCGGGAAAGATGGCGCGATCGGCGATCCATTCCCGCGAACGCTCGAAAAGGTCTTCGGAATAGGTCTCGAAGACGATGCGCTCGCCAGGGCCGAAGCGGCGGACGTCCATCCGGTCGCGGAAGCGC
>CAYFYS010000013.1:0-12990 GCA_964347365.1 uncultured Rhodospirillaceae bacterium
AGTGATGGTCGCCCTTCCTGGGCTGGGATGTAAACATCAGGGTTGGTGTTGGAGGCGCATGATGCGTCGCCAACGGGAAAGTTGACATTGCCGTTCTGGATACCGACCCGGTGATTGGGCAGGTCCTTGTCTGTCATGCAGGTCAGCGTCTCGCCCTCGACCACTCACGGTCACCGATCCCGCCCGGGCGTCGGTTGCGACGCCGGGCAGGGCGGCAGCAATGATGACGAGCGGGGCCAGCAGGCGGGCCCGCGCGGGGAAAGGGCGTAGAGGAGCGCAGCGTTTTCGCTCCGGCGCGGGGTCAGGCGTGGGCCGGCCCGGCATGAAGCCACGGCACCGTCACGCATGACGCCACCAGATCACCTCAACGCCCAGCCTCAATCGCCACAGCTTCTCACGAATCGCCACAAAGCAATAGGCCGCCCGTTCCGCACAGCCATCAGAGCAGCGAGGGCATCAGCAACGAGACGGCCGGTACGGCGATCAGCAGGGCGAGCCGGATCACGTCGGCGCACCAGAACGGCATCACCCCCCGGAAGATCGTGCCGGTGGACACGTCGGGCAGCATCGCCGAGAGCGTGAAGACGTTCATGCCGATGGGGGGCGTGATCAGACTGATCTCGGTTACCACTACCACGACGATGCCGAACCAGATCATCGTCTCGGCCGGGCCCAGCCCGAAATCGAGCGAGGAGACAAGCGCGCTGAAGACCGGGATGGTCAGGAGGAGCATCGACATGCTCTCCAACACGCAGCCAAGCACGAGGTAGACCAGAACGATCAACAGCAGCACCGTCATCGGGGCGAGGCCCGCAGCTGTCACATACCGCATCAACGCCTGCGGCATGCCGGTCGCGTTGACGAAATTGGCAAAGATCAGCGCACCGATCAGCACCATGAACAGAGAAGAGGTGGTCACCGCCGTGTCCACCACGACCGAGGCGAAGCTCCGCGCGCCCAACCGGCTCCGGGCGAAGGCGAAAAGCATCGCCCCGAAGGCGCCGATCCCGGCGGATTCGGTGGGGGTGAAGATACCGACATAGATGCCGCCGATGACGATGACGAACAGCAGGATCATCGGCCAGACACCGCGCAGGGCGGCCAGCCGCTCGGCGATTGGAAGACGGTCTCCGGCGGGGCCGGCGCTGGGATTGCGCCAGACCACCCAGCGGATTGCCAGGAGATACAGGGCAACCCCCAGAATTCCCGGCAGCATTCCCGCTATGAACAGGGCCCGAATGTCGGTCTGGGTCATGATCCCGTAGAGCACGAGAATGACCGAAGGCGGGATCAGGATCCCGAGCGTGCCGCCGGCGGCGATCGATCCGGTGGCCAGCGTGTCGGCATAGCCGTAGCGCCGCATGGGCGGGGCGGCGACCCGGGCCATGGTGGCGGCGGTGGCCAAGCTCGATCCGCAGACCGCGCTGAAGCCGCCGCAGGCGACGATGGTCGACATGGCAAGACCGCCGCGCCGGTGCCCGACGAAGGCGTAGGAGGCGGCGTAGAGATCGTCGGAGATACCGGCCCGGGCGACGAAGTTGCCCATCAGGATGAAGAGCGGCACGACCGAGAGTTCGTAGCTTTCCACAGTGGTGCGCGCGGTCAGTCCGACGAGCGCCAGCGACGGTCCCCAGTCCCGGATCAGCGCGAAGCCGACGAAGCCGACCACGCCCATGGCAACCGCGATAGGCACGCGGACAAAGACCATCAGCAGCACGAAGGCAAAGCCGATCAGCGCGCCGGTCATGCCTGGCCGTCGCCGGTGAGGCCTGCGATCCGGCGCAGGATTGCGAAGACCTTGCCGAGGTGGACGACGGCAGCCGCCGCCGACAGCGTCGCGCCGAACCAGATGATCGGCGCGAGCGGCCAGCGCAGATACTGGGTGATGTCGCCCCACTCCGCGGCTTCACCTGCCAAAAGCCACAGCCGCCAGGCCAGTCCCGCGAAGGAAGCGGTGCAGACCGCGTTGATGGCGAGGTCGCGAAGCGGCCGGATGCCGGCGGGCGTGACCCCGTCGAGCAGGTCGATGGTAATGTGTCTGCCGCGCTGCGAGACCCGCGGCAGACCGGCATAGACGATGGCCGCCATCAGGAACTGGGTCATCTCGAACGCGCCCGGCAGGGGCGCGTTCAAGAAGTACCTGCCGGCGACATCGACGACGGTCACCAGCATCATCACCACGAGGAGCACCCCGGCCATGCCGCCGGACAGGCCGACGAGCGCCTCGCGCAGCCTTGTCACGATCCCGGCCGGGATCGTGACATGCTCAGTTCGTGCCCTGTGCGGCGATCTCGGCGCGCAGCCGCGCCAACACGGCGGCGGGATCTTCCAGCCCGGCCTCCTTCGCCCGCGCAATCCAGGCTGCGTCGAGTCCGGCGGTGGCGGCCTTCACCGCCTGGAGTACGTCACCCTCCATGACCGTGACGCTGCCGGCGCCGAAAGCCTCTTTCGCGGCCGCATCGGCCCCATCCCAGGCCACGCCGATGAGTCCGGACAGATGTATGCCCGAAACCGACCAAAGCGCCTCGCGCTCTTTCCCGGTCAGCCCCTCGAGCATGGAGGTGTTGATGACGATGGCCATGCTGGCGCCGTAGAGATTGCCCGGGAAGTGGTAATGGTGGGTCACTAGGTCACCAAGGTTGAAGGACTTGATCGTCTCGATCGAGAACATCACGCCATCGGCCACGCCCTGGCTCAGCATCTCCTGGGCCTTGGTGACGGGGGCGGCGACGGTCACCAGCCCCAGACCGTTGGCGATGGCGGCCTGAACGCCACCACCGGTGCGGATCTTCAGCCCCTTGAACTGCTCGGCCGAAGTGATGGGCATCGAGGTATGGATCATCCCCGGCCCGTGGGTGAACAACGCAAGCGGGGTCACACCACGATGCTCGCGCAGGCCGATCTCGTCCATGTAGACCGTCCAGTAGGCGCGCGAGGCCTGCTCGGCATTGCCGCCGTTGCCCGACAGTTCGATCATGTCGGTGAAGACGAAGCGGCCCGTGGTGTAGCCATGGGTCATCCAGGCGATGTCGGCGATGCCGTTGCGCACCCGGTCCATCAGATCGCGCGGATCGATGGGGGGATAGGTGACGTTGATCTTCAGCGCGCCGCCGCTCGCTTCCGCGACCTGCTTGGCCCAGACCTCGATCCCGTGGGCGTTCACCGCATGCTTAGGCCCGGCATAGGTCTCCAGCGTCAGCACCGTCTGGGCACTTGCCCCGCTCACCGAGCCGAGGGCCGCCGCGGCGGCCAGGGCCAGTCCGGAAATCGCGCGTCTCATTCGAATTCTCCCTCTTGGTGGTTACGGTTCGTCCATTGCGGCGCTCTCTGCCATCGAGCGCCTTCCCGAGCACGCGCCGCAGGAGCCCTGCCGTCGCGTCGAGTTTCCAGCGGTTGCCCGGCAGCGGATGCGCCCGCGAAATCCAGGCTTCAGCTGCCGCCGCCAGCGCATCCGGTCCCGGGCGCCGGCCGATGAGCCGCTTCTCGGCATCGCGCGCGCGCCAAGGGGTCGCGGCGACACCGCCCAGCACGACCGATGCCGCCTGTACTGCCCCGCTTCCGTCGAGCCGCAGGCTGGCGCAGGCCGAGGCAATGGCAAACCCGTCCGAGCTTAGCTGCAGCTTGCCCCAGGCCGAGGCGCGGCGACGCATGGCGGCAGGGATCCGCAAGGTCGTCACGATCTCGCCCTGGCGCAGGACGGATTCGCCGGGCCCGGTAAAGAAGGCCCTGGCCGGCACCCAACGCAGTCCGGGCCGGCCCTGGATCGCGATCATGCCATCGAGCGCCACCAGTACCGTGGCGAGATCCGACGGCGTCACCGACTGGCAGCGTCCCGCGCCGATCACCGCGTGGAAGTAGCGGTGATCGCCGGTTACGGCGTAGCAGGGCCGGCCGAACCCGCCCCGCTCGTAGCAGTCGAAGCCGCTGCGCAGGAACCAGCAGCGGTTCGCCTGGCAGAGGTTTCCGCCCAGCGTCGCCATGGCCCGGATCTGGGGCGTGGCGATGGACCCGAGCGCCGCGGCCAGGGTCCGATCCCCCGGAAGGTTCGCACCGGCGAGTGCGGCCGCCGCCGCCTCCAGCGTCAATCCAGCGCCAAGGACGAGATCGCCCTCGAGCGAGAAGCCCCGAAGATCCGCGCAGCGCGCAAGGCTCACCAGCCGCTCGGGCACGGCCAGTCCCGCTGCGCGTGCGGGCAGAAGGTCGGTCCCACCGCCTATCGGATGCGCCCCGCCATCGGCCAGAAGCGCGACCGCCTCGGCCGCCGTGCCAGGCCTGTCGATGGCGGTCAGCGCCGGGGCGACCCGTGGGCGGGAGGGACCGTAGCGGTCCAATAGCCGCAGGAGGCCCCTTGGATAGGCCCGGCGTACCGCCTCGGCCCACCAGCGCAACGGGCGGAAGGCAAGCGGAGCGGGTGCAGTCCGGTTTGCCCGCGGCAGGGCCGCCAGCACCCGGTCCGGCGTCATCGGCAGCTCACGCAGCCGCGCGCCCGTAGCATGGGCTACGGCGTTGGTGACGGCGGCAGCCACCGGCATCAGCGCGATTTCGGAGATCGATTTCGCCCCCGCCGGCCCGCGTGGGTCGGGTTTGCCGACAAAAGCGACCTCGACAGGGGGCATGCCGTCAGCCCGGGGCATGGGATAGTCGGTGAAGCCGGTGACATGCGGCCGCCCGTCTGCCCAGAGGAGCTGCTCGCCCAACGCCATGCCAAGCCCCATGGCGACGCCGCCCACAACCTGCCCCTCGGCTCCCGCCGGGTTGACTACGGTGCCAGCATCGTGCACGGCCACCACCCGTAGCACACGGACTTGCCCGGTGGCGCGGTCGACCACGACCTCCACGCCATGGGCCGCGAAGGGATAGGCAGGCGAGAGGTTGCCGTAGCCGGAATCCTCATGGGTCATCGGGACGGGAGGTATGCCAAGATCGACATCGCGCTCGATACGCAGCGTGCCGCCGCGGGCCTGCGGATGGGCGGCGGCGACCGCGCCCAGCGGCAGCGACCGCCCCGACCCTCGGGCGAGACCGCCTTCCAGCACCACATCGGTGGGCGTGCATCCCAACAAGGCGGCCGCCTGCCCGCACAGCGCCTCCGCCAACGCCTCCGCCACCGCCGCCACGGCTCCGCCGGTCACCATCGTGGCCCGGCTCGCCCCCGCGCCGGGATCGAAGGGCGTGGTCAGCGTGTCCATGACATTCAGCGCGATCCGCGCCGGGTCTATCCCCAACCTCGCCGCGGCAAGCTGCGCGATCATGGCATATTCCCCGGTACCCGCGTCCGCACAGCCCGAGGAGAGCACCACCCCGCCGTTCTGCCCGATCTCCAGCGCTATGCCGGCCCGGCCGGTGAGCGGGGCGACGACAGCGCCAGAGACATGGGTAGCGAGCGCTATCCCGACACCTTGCCCCGATCCTCCCAGTGCCATCTTGCGGTCCCAGTCGAGCCTGCGCCTTACCTCGGCGAGACAGTCGGCGGCGGCGGTGGTCCCGACCTCCCAGCCGGTGACGGTCGTCGTCCCCTCGGGCACGAGGTTGCGCAGGCGCAATTCGATCGGGTCGATGCCCAGCGCCTGAGCAATCTCATCCATCTGGCTCTCTACGGCGAAAATCGCCTGCGGCCCACCCGCCCCCCGGAACGCGCCGCCCGGCCGGGTGTTCGTGTAGACCGACCGCCCTCGGATCTCGGCGCCTTCCAGCGAATAATGAGCGGCGAGCAGGATCGAGGCATAGTTCATCTGGTTCGATCCGCCCTGGATGAAGGCACCGTTGTCCACGGTCACCTCGCCTTCGCGGAAACGCACCCGGCCCGTCTCGTCGACGTATGAAGCAAGTTCGATCCAGGTCTGGTGCTGGCGCTTGGCGAAGGCGAATTCCTCGGCCCGGTCCAGCCGGATCGCGACATGGCGGTCCGTGGCCCGGGAAAGATGAGCGGCAATCACCTCGATATCGCCTGCCTTCACGCGCGCGCCGAAATCGCCCCCGACGCCGACGCGGTGCAGCCTGATCTGGCCGGGATCGAGCCCCAGCATGTGTGCCATCTCCGCAGCGATCCCGCGCGGCGCCTGGGTCGGCGTCCAGAAGTTCATCACGCCAGCCTCGGCATCCCAGTAGGCAAGGGCCGAATGGGGCTCCATGCAGGCGTGATGCTGTACCCCGCAGTCGTAGCGCGCAGCGAAGCGTCGACCGGTCCTGGCGGCGGGATCACCAAAGCACCGCTCAGCCCGGGTGACGACGTTGTCCGGCGCCCTGTCCGGGTGAACCGACGGCGCACCGCGGGCCAGCGCCGCCTCCACCGTCGCGGCATGGGGGAGGGGCTGCCAGTCGATGCGGATCAGCGCGAGTGCCGCCTCGGCCTCGGCCGCCGTTTCCGCCGCGACGGCCGCAACCTCCTGTCCGGCATAGACCGCCCGATCGCGCGCCATGGCGACACGATCCATCCGGCCATAATCCTTGTAGCTGCGCTCGGGCAGGTCCGTCGCTGTCAGGACAGCGTGCACGCCCGGTGCCTCGCGTGCTGCCGCGGCGTCGATACCGGCGATCTCGGCGGCCGGGTAGGGGCTGCGCAGGACCTTCCCGACCAGCAGCCCCTCCGGCCTAATGTCGCGCGCATAGGCGAGCGTGCCGGTGGTCCGCGCCTCCCATTCCGGGTGCCTGATGCGCGCGAAACTCATCCTGCCTGCCTGAGCGCGGCGAGAATTGCCCGGTAACCGGTACAGCGGCAGAGGTTGCCGGCCATCGCGCGGGCAAGCGCCTCTTCCCCCTCCGGTAGCCCCGCGCGCAGTAGGGAGACCGCCCGCACCACCATGCCCGAGGTGCAAAAGCCGCACTGGAAGCCGCCGTGATCTGCCATCGCTTCGCGGAAGGAGACGGAATCGGCGGCCAACCCCTCAATCGTCTCGACGGCCTCGTCCACCAACACGGCGAGCGTGATGCAGGAGAGCACCGCCCGTCCGCCGACCAGCACCGTGCAGGCGCCGCACTCCCCGCGCCGGCAAGCGTCCTTCGTCCCCGTCAGGCCCAGCCCGTCGCGCAGAACGTCCAGAAGGACGGCATCGGATGCGGCCTCCAGGCGTCGCGGTTCGCGATTGACGGTGAGGGCGAGCCCCGCCACGGCCTCACGCAGTGAGCTTGTCGTGGACGAGCTCACCTCCCACCCAGGTCTGAAGGACCTGCAGGGTGCGGACCTCGTCGTCGGGACAGGTCAGTATATCACGATCGAGCACCACGAAATCGGCGTGTTTTCCAGGCTCGATCGATCCCAGAATATCCTCCTGGAACCGCGACCAGGCGTTGTTGATAGTGAACATCCGCAGCATTTCTTTGCGGGTGGCGTGCTGGCCCGGCATCAGCACCCCGGCCAGCGTCTGCCCGGTCATGGCGGAGTACTGGCAGAGAAAGGGCTGCGTCTCGTCATAGACCACGGCCGGATTGTCGGTGCCGCCCGTGACCATCATTCCGGCCGCGAACCAGTCGCGCAGAGGCATGCCCCAGTCCCGCACCGTCCGCTTCCACGGATCGCTCTGCGAGAGCTTGGCGATGCGCACCTGCTCCATGATCTCGTTCATGCGAAGCGAGCGGGCCGAGGCATACCATGCCAGGAGCGGGTTCGCCCCGAAGACGATGCCGAGCTTTTTTGCCCGTTCGATATGGTCGGGCCTGATCAGCCCGAAGCCGTGCTCGAAGCTGAAGCGCCGCCCTGCGACGGACAGATCGCCATCGGCCTCCTCCAGCGCGCTGAGGACGGCTTCGGCCGGCTCCTCGCCGCCGCCGGTGTTGACGTGGATCGCCATGTTCCAGCCGCGCTTGTTCAGCTCGATAATGATGAAGCGCAGCTTGTCCTTCGAAAAGGCCCACCAGCCGTCATTGACGACCACCAGCTTGATGCCGGCGATGCGTAGCATCGGGCTGCCCACATGCTGCTTGGGGCCGAAATAGGCCTCGATGGCGGAGGCGATCTCGTCGTGTGACATGTAGCGCATCGGCAAGCCCAGAACGATGTCCATGCGGGTCCTGAGGACCCCGCGGCGGTCGGCCTCGATGAAGGCGTCAAGCTCGTCGATCGAGCAGCCCATCTCCCGTGCGCCCACGATCCCGCAGGCATGGTAGATCGCCTGCTGCGCGGCGATGGCCTCGATCTGGGTCTCCCGGTCGAAATAGAGGAAGTCCCACTTCTTGCGCGGCAACCCCTCGTGCCGCCACCAGGCCATGCGGGCCATGTCGCCCCCGCCTGCGATCAGATGGCCGGTGGGCTCGTTGTTCTTGTCTTTGTTGATCCAGCCCTCCGGCTCCTGCGGCTGCATGGTCTGCGAGGTGATGCCAGCGAGTTGCAGCGCGTAGCTGTTGCAGATCACGTTCTTGCCGGATTGGAAGATGTAGACTGGGTGATCGGGCGCGACCTTGTCGAGGTCGTAGCGGTTGGGGAAGCGTCCCTCCTTCAACGCGCCGCGATACATGCACGAGGTGCCGATCCACTTGCCCTTGGGCGTGACGGCGGCCTGTTGCGCGATCGCATCGAGGATCTCCTCGATCGAAGGCAATGTGGCGATGTTCACCTTCGCCTTGCCGCCCAGCGCGTCGAGCCCGGCGAGCAGCATATGGACGTGATTGTCGTAGTGTCCCGGCACCACGCAGCGTTCCTGAAGGTCCACGATCCGGGTGCGGCGGCCGGCCAGCGGCGTGATCTCGGCCGCGCTGCCCACCGCGACGATCTTACCGTCATAGACCGCTACCGCCTCGGCGATCGAGAAATCGGCATCAACGGTCACGATCCGGCCGTTCTTCAGAATCAGATCCGGGCAGAATTCGATGGGCATGCGTCGTCTCCTTCCGCTGCCGTGTCAGACCCGGCAGGCTTCCAGCCCGGACGAGAGCAACGCGCGGTCCAGCGCCTGGCCGATCAGCACCAGGATCCGGCCGGGGTCCGCGGTATCGGCGGGCGCAAGGTTGTGCCGTTTGCCCACCGTGCTGACCGCAAGGGGTGCAGGCGCATCAGCGAGGCGTACGAAGCCCTTTGCCCGGAACACGTTCGGCGGCAGCGCTTCGAGCCAGGCCGAGAACCGCAAGGGGTCGACGGGCTCGGGCGGGACCAGCGCCACGCTCTCAAAATCGTCGTGATGATGCGCCGTGCCAGGGGCTGGCGCATCGGTTGCCCGGTGGCCGATCAGCACCGGCAGCGGAACGTCGCCCGCCACGCATGTCAGGATCCGGGCGGCGGGGTTCAGTACCCGAATACCCCGTTCGATCAGCGCCGGGATCTCGGCTCCCACCAGGTCGATCCTGTTCACCAAGAGGAAATCGGCAGCCACGATCTGCTGGAACGCGGCCTCGGCGCTGTCGAGATTGCGGTCGAAGTTCTCCGCATCCACCACGGTGATGACCCCGTCGACCGCAACCTCCTCGACCAGACTGGAATGGGCGAGTTCGGACAGTACCGGAAAGGGATCGGCAAGGCCGCTGGTCTCCACGAGGATGCCTTCCGGTGCCGGGCGTGCCAGCAGCACCGTATGGACAGCTTTCAGAAGCTGGCCGCGCATGGCGCAGCACAGGCAGCCATTGGCGAGCTCGATCACCCCGCCTTCTGCGCCCTTCACCAGCGCACCGTCGACACCGATCTCGCCGAATTCGTTGACGATCACCGCCATGCGTCGGCCATGGCTCTCGGTCAGGATGCGGTTCAGGAGCGTCGTCTTGCCGGCACCCAGGAAACCGGTCAGCAACGTCAGGGGCGTCATCCCGTCACCGCCTCCGCCTCGACCGACAGCCGGTCATCGCCGCCCCGGCCCTGCCCGCGTGGCCGCCAAGTCATCAGCTTGCCCAGGCAACGGTCCAGGATCGCCCTTTCCTCCGGCGTAAGCACCGACAGGAGGTCCTCGTTCAGTGCATCGCCGATGACATAGGCCCGGGCGGCCACCGCCTCGCCCTCCTGCGTGGCCGAAAGGCGGATCTGCCGGGCATCGATTGCACAGATGCGCCGCTGCGCAAGACCGGCCTGGACCAGCTCTCCGATCAGTCGCGAGACGAGAGAGCGTTCGAGCATCGCCGCCTCGACGATTTCCGAGACCGTAATGTCAGGGGTCTCGATCATCAGGCGCAGGATCCGCAACGCTCGGATGCCCAGACCGCATTCGCGACGGTAGATATGCTCGGCAGCGTCGCGGGCCGCTTTGGAGACCAGCTCCAGCCGGTAGGAAACATAGGTCCGGAAGCTGGGTCTGTCCGTCATCCCTTGCCCTGGTCGCGGCCGTGCCGTCTCGGCAGTCCGCTGACAGCCCGGTCGAAAGTTTCGTTCAGATTGCACAAATTGCAGCTTGCTTGTACCTTGCGCGCGTTGTCAAGCGGCGGGAGAGCGTGGAGATGGACGACAGGGTGCGCAACGACATGGCCGCAGCGCTCAAGGAAAGGGTCTGCGTGGCCATCGATGCGCGCAAGAGCGCTCTGGTGGCGACTGCGCTTGATCTTCATGCGAATCCCGAGACAGCGTTTCAGGAGGTTCGCTCCGCGGCCGCCCTGGCCGCCCGGCTGCGGGAGTCGGGGATCGCAGTGGATCTGCCGGCCTACGGGCTCGAAACCGCCTTCGCGACCGAGTTCGGCGCACCGGACGGGCCACTGGTGGGCATCCTCGCCGAATACGACGCTCTGCCCGGGCTCGGCCATGCCTGCGGGCACAATGTGATCGGCACGGCGGCGCTGGGGGCGGCGCTGGGGCTCGCCGATCTCGGCGCGCGGCTGCCCGGACGTGTTCGGCTGCTCGGCACCCCGGCCGAGGAAGGGGGCGGGGGCAAGATCATCATGGCGCGGGAAGGCGCCTTCGACGGGCTCGACTGCGTGATGATGGTCCATACGGCAGACCGCAACCTGTCCAGCTATCGGCTGATCGCCTGGGCGAAGCTGACCGCTGTCTATTGCGGCCGGCCCGCCCATGCTGCCGCCACACCCGAGGAGGGAATCAACGCGCTCGATGCGTTGGTGACCGCCTACACGGCCATGGCCGCACTGCGCCAGCAGCTCCCCCCCGGGCATCGCATCCACGCCATCATCCGCGAGGGTGGGACCGCCACCAACATCATCCCTGAACGGGCGGTGGGCGAATTCGGGGTTCGCGCCCCGGATCGGCCGGCGCTGGAGGCGCTGCGCAGCCGGGTCGAGGCCTGCCTTCGGGCCGGTGCCATGGCTTCGGGCGCCGAGGTCGCGATTCGGCGCGATCCCATCGAATATCACGATCTCGTCTCGAACGGGCCGCTTGAGGCTCGGTTCCGCGCCAATGCCGAGGCGCTGGACCGTGTCTTCGAGGAAGTCGCCGACCTGCCCGCAAGCCACGCCGCCAGTACCGATTTCGGCAATGTCAGCCAGATGGTGCCAGGGATTCACCCGATGATCGCCACCGTGCCGTCCGGAACAGCGTTCCATACACCCGAATTCGCTGCCGCCTGCGCGGAACTCGAGGCGATGCACGCCATGATGGACGCCGCCAAGGCCATGGCGATGACCGCGATCGACGTGATGTGGGATCCCGAGCTTCGATCCGACATGGCCGGAGCGTTCGACCGCTCGGCGCATCGCTAATCGCCTTCGCCCGACAGCTCGGCCAAAAGCTGCCTGCGCAGAAGCTTGCCCGTCGCGTTGCGGGGCAGCGCCTTGCGCAGGATCAGCCGACGGGGATGCTTGTAGCGGGCGAGCCGTCCCTGGCAGGCCGTGCGCAGCGTCTCCAGGGTGGGGGGGACGTCCGCGGGGATGACGACAGCCGTCACCGCCTCGCCCCAGCGCATATCCGGCAGGCCGATGACAGCGATTTCGGCCACTCCCGGCAGGGCAGCCAGGATGGCCTCGACCTCCGCCGGGTAGACGTTTTCACCCCCGGTGATGATCTTGTTGCGCATCCTGTCCACGAGGGTCACGAAGCCTTCAGCGTCGCGATAGCCGATGTCACCGGTGCGGAACCAGCCGTCGGGCAGAAAGGTTTCAGCACTCGCCTCGGGCTGCCGCCAGTAGCCGCTGGCGACATGGCGGGCACGAAGCTGGATCTCGCCATGGGCGAAGGGGGCGGGCGCGGCCCCGGCCTCGTCGACCAGCCGGACCTCGGTGTGGAAGAAGCCGCGCCCCACGCTGCCCGCCTTTGACACCGCATGGGCGGCGTCCAGCACCAGCCCCGGCCCGCAGGTCTCGGTCGCGCCGCAGCTCTGCAACAGCGGGATGCCGAGATCGGCATAGCGCCCGATCAGTGCCACGGGCACCGGCGCCCCCCCGCCAATCACCCAGCGGACCGAGCGCAGCCGGGCGGGTGCGAAGCCCGGCGCGTCGAGCAGATCGGCCAGCATCACCGGCACGGCGAAGAAATGCGCCACGGCCTCGCGCTCGATCAGCCCGAGGATCGTAGCGGTGTCCCAACGCGCCGGAACCGCCAGGGTCAGGCCCAGATGCACCGCATGCACGGTGAAGGAGAGCCCGCCGACATGGAACATCGGGACGGGGAGCAGGTGCACATCGCCCGGCCGCATGTCGAGCGTCGGCACCATGGTCAGCGAGGCCCACAGCATCTGGTCGTGCGTGATCGCCACCCCCTTGGGACGGCCCGTTGTGCCGGAGGTGTAGACGAGCAGCACCAGGTCGTCCGGCGCGACCCGTGCGGCGGGGCTCCGCCCGGTCGACTGTGCTGCGAACTCCTCGGCGCTCAGCAAGCGAAGCCCCGGGCAGGCCTGCGCCATTGCCGCGGCCAGCCCTGCAAAGGCGGGATCGTGGATCAGCAACCGCATGCCGCAGTCCTGCGTGATGGCGGCGAGTTCGGCCCTGCTCAGCCGGGTGTTCAACCCACAGGCAATGGCACCCAGCCGGGCGAGGCCGAAGAAGGCGCCGGCAAAGCGCAATCCGGCAGGCAGGAGCAGACCAACCCGGTCGCCATGCCCCACGCCAAGCGCCCCGAAGGAAGCCGCCGCCCGGCCGGCCAGCGCATCGAGCGTCGCGAAATCCGCCGTTCCGTCCGCCGCGACGATGGCCCGA
>CAYFYS010000014.1:0-12527 GCA_964347365.1 uncultured Rhodospirillaceae bacterium
GGTCGGAGATCTGATCGTCGAATGAGTTATCAAAATGAATACGGCGTTGTCCGGAGATGACAAATAAAACGGATAGGGTCATCCCCCCGTTCGGCCCCGCTCCGGGCTGTTCAGACCCGGGGGACGGGCGGGTTTTTGGGGCCTGAGGTGTCGGCCATGCCGTTGGCGACCATCTCGTCGTAATAGGCCTTGTAGCCGTTGGCCATCCGTTCGGGGGCACCGCGGTCACGGAATATCTTTTCGTCCCACTTCTTGTCGATCCCGTGGCCCTCGATCATCCGGTTGAACCAGTTCCAGCTCGCGCAGACCGCGATTGCGATCGTCAGATCCTCCTCGTTCCATCCGGCGCGGTAGCAGGCCTTGGCGTCTTCGTCGGTCATCCGGTCCGGCGTCAGGGTGAGCTTCTTGACGTAGTGGAGGAGCGGCTTGAGCTTTTCATCGACCGGTGCGGTGTCGATGTCCCGGACCAGCTTCTGAAACAGATCCTCCTCCACGCCGAGCGCCATGCAGACGTTCTTGTGCGCGCCGAAGCAGAAATCGCAGCTGTTCAGGAGCGAGGTGAAAGCTGCAATCGTCTCCTTCTCCTTCTGGCTCGGGCCCGCCGGGTAGGTCATCAGCCGGTGGACGAACGCCATATAGGGCTCGAACAGATCCCACTTGGACATCTGCAGCTGGGACATCGAGATGATGCCCTCATAGGACGGGAAATAGGTCATCGCGTGCCCCTCGTCTCAGACTTCGATGGATTGGAACGTCTCCCAGACCAGATCGGGGCGTTCGACATGGACGTTGTGGCCGGCATCGGGCCAGGTGATCGCGCCGGGATCGCGCGCCGTCATCTGATCGTGCGTGACCATGCGGTCCTTGGTCCCGGCGGCCAGGCGCACGCGCGCCCCGGCCTCGGGGTGGAATCCGGCGATGTCGGGACCGGCGGCGGCCGTGATCCCGGGTGCTGCGGCGAGCCGGTACCGGCCGCCTTCCGCGACCACGCCGATCGCGGCCTCAGGCCCGTTGGGGTCGACCAGACCGAGGAGGCCCGAGACCTTGAGATAGCGTTCGATCGCAGCCTCGCGCGCCTCGAACCACTTCACCGGCGCCTGGGCGAGGCCCTTGAGCTTGGCCACCTCCTCGTCGTTCCAGACGATTTTGACGCCGAAGGCGAGCAGGCGGCGTACCCGGACCCCGAACCAGCCGGTTGCGAGCGCGAGGCCAACCGCGCCGCCCATCGAGTGGCCGATGACGTCGATCTCGGCATCCTGTTCGCCGATCAGGCGCGCAACATCGGCCGCATAGACCGCATAGCCGTAGGGTCCTTCATGGGGCGAGCGTCCGTGCCCGGCGAGGTCGGGCGCGATCCAGCGCCCCGGCCAGCCTGCCTCGATCAAGGGGCGCATCGGTCCCCAGACGGAAGCGTTGACGCCCAGCCCGTGCAGGAGGACGAGCGTCGGTGCGCCTTCCCCGCCGCGATCGGCGTAGAGTTCGGCCACCGGATCAACGCCCCTTGAAGCTGGGCTTGCGCTTCTCGAAGAAGGCCGCGAGCCCTTCCTGGAAGTCTTCCGAGTACTGCAGAACCGATTGGCCCAGCCGCTCCAGATAGCGCCCGGTATGCATGTCGGTGTTGAGGCACAGATTGATCACGTGCTTTGCCATCCCCATGGCGAGCGGCGCGTTGCCGACGAGCTCATCGGCCATCTCGATTGCGCGCGCGCGCAGCCTGTCGGCGGGAACGACCTCGTTCACCAACCCGATCCGCCACGCCTCGCCCGCATCGATCGGCTTGGCGCGGATGACCAGCTCCTTGGTCTTGGCGAGCCCGACATAGTAGATCATCCGATTGCACGCTCCCGAGGCCGGTATCGCGCCAAGCTGGTTCTCGACCAGGCAATAGGTCGAATCATCGCCGGCCAGGAGAATGTCGCAGGACAGCGCGAGCTCCACTCCGCCGCCGTAGCAAAGCCCGTTGATCGCAGCGATTACCGGGACCTCGAGCGCCTCCAGATTGTCGAAGCTCTGATGGGCCTCGCGATAGTAGTAGCGGAACTGCGGCGACGGCTTCTCGTTGCCGAGCGCCGAAAGATCCACGCCCGAGGAGAAGGCCCGCCCGCTGCCGGTGATGATCAGGACCCGGATCGCATCCTCATAGGCGCAGCGCCTTATGACATCGGTCCACTCGTCGAACATCCTCCGGGTGAAGCTGTTCAGCGCCGAGGGCCGGTTGAGCGTCATGATCGCAACGCCATTGTCCCGCACCTCGAAGGTGATGTCCCTGTATTCCATCGATCCCCCCTGGATGCGCGCTGTCAGTGGCGGCCGGCGCGCCGGGCCTCCGCGACCGTTCCCGCCAGCGCGTAGCGGCCATCGGCGAGCCGGTCGAGCCCGATTTCGTTGCGCACCGCATCGAGGGCGCGCACGATTTCGCGCCCGTCGCGGCTGCCGGTCCCCTCCATCAGCTCGCGGAAATGCAGCGGGCCGGTCTTCAGGAGCGCGTGGACGGTCTGGTTGCGCGGGGCGCCAAGCGCCGGCGGCGCGGGCACGAGATAGTCCGTCTCCGGGTTCCAGCCGAACGGAAGCGTCAGATCAAAGCCCGCCTTGGCGCCCTGGCGCGATCCCTCGAGCGAGGGGTCGAGCGGCACCGCGCGGTGGCCGGTGGTCACCAGCATGTCCTTGTCGGCCTGGAACCGGGTCGCGAGCGCCCAATCCATCTGCGCGTCGGAGAAGATGTCGATATCGGGATCGACCGCAAAGACGTGCTTGCAGTCGGCCTTGGAGCCCATCACAGCGGTCAAGGCGTTGCGCACCTCGCCCGGATAGCCCTGCCTGAGCGCGATGCGGACGTTGAACATCCCGCCGCAGGATGGCGTGCAGTAGACCGAGACCGGATAGCGGATCGAGGATTCCAGCGATTGCCACACCGCGGCTTCGGTACGCAGCGCGCAAAGCTGGGCGGTATCGGTCTGGCCGAGATGGCGCCCGCCGATGGTCACGGTCTGGAAGAGCGTATCCTTGCGCATCGTGATGGCGGTCAGGTGAAAAACCGGGTTGATCTTCATGTGGCCGTAATAGCCGACATACTCGCCGTACGGGCCTTCGGGCTCGTGCCAGCCCTCCTCGTCGAGATAGCCTTCGAGCACGATTTCGGCGTCGGCCGGCACGTGGGCGTCCTGGGTTACGCACTTGACCATGGGGACCGGCGCGCCGCGGACCGAGCCCATGACGCCGATCTCGTCGTCATGGATCGTCATCGAGGTCGCCGCGATCCCGTCCGCCGGGTGCGAACCGATCACGAAGACCATCGGCATACGCTCCTTCTTCGCGACGTATTCGGCGTAGATGCCGCGCAGATCGCTCGGCGCGATCAGATCGATGCCGGCTTCTCTGCGGCCGCGCAGCATCATGCGGCGATAGCCGACATTGCGCTTCTTGCCATCGCGCGTTGCCGTGATGTCGATGCTGGCGGAAATGTAGGGCCCGCCGTCGAGCTCGTGCTGAAGATGGATCGGAAGCTTGGTGAAATCCGCATGCTCACCCTGCCAGACGATCTGCTGACACGGCGCCTCGGCCTGCGAAACCACGACCGGTCGGATCGCGCCCTTCAGCCGCTCGGTCACCGCGTGCAGGAGATCCCTCTTGTCGACACCCATCGACAAGGCCAGCCGGTCGCGGCTGCCCATGATGTTGCCGACAACGAGCGCCTTTTCCGGTCCCGCCGCTTCGAACAGCACCGCCTTGGGATTGCCGTCGAGATGGGCGGCGATGTCGATCAGATCGATCGGCGCGCTGTGCCGCTCCACCTCGCCCATGGCTTCGAGCTTCTCGACGAAGGCGAGGAGCCGGAAGGCCTCCACGTCGATCGCCTTGACGCGTTCGGCCGCCGTGGCGTTCATCGGATTCTCCCGTGCAGAGGCCTGAGACCGGCGCGTTCATACATCCGCATTTTGAAAACGATTATGAATCGAAAAACGTGGCAATCAAACGCCGCAGCGCCGATCCTCATCCGTCGGCAGCGACGAGATGGTACATCTCGGCCATGCATGCGCTATGACGCGCGTTCGATCCTTCGTTCGGTCATGATCGGCGCCGCGCGTGCAAACGCCAAAGAGGTTGAGCCGGGATGAAGAAGAGCCAAGACCGCATTCTCACCACCCATGTCGGGAGCCTGATCCGTCCGAAGGCGATAACAGGACATCCTGGCTGCGCGGCAGAACGGCGTGGCGGTGGACGAGGCGTATCACCGCAGGGTGCTGACGGAATCGGTGGCCGAGATCGTCAGGCGTCAGGCCGAGACCGGGATCGACGTCATCAGCGACGGCGAATTCGGCAAGTCGATAAGCTGGTCGCAATACGTGCTCGAGCGGCTGGACGGGTTCGAACGGCGCCCGGTGGTGGCCGGCGCGATCGACCCGTTCGCCCGCGGTCTCGATCGGGAACGCTTTCCCGAGTTCTACGCCGAGCTCGACGCGCACGACCGGGCGCAGGGGCGCTTCGACGGCGGGGGAGGGCAGCGATACGAGTCGGTCTGCGTCGCGCCGATCGCCTATACCGGCCACGACGCGCTCCGGCGCGATATCGACAATTTCAAGGCCGCGCTCGCAGGCGTCGACGTCGCCGAAGGCTTCCTTCCGGTCGCCGCGCCCGCCAGCGTCATCCCGGATCGCAGGAACGAATACTACGGGAACGACGAGGAGCTGGTGTTTGCGATCGCGGACGCCATGCGGGTCGAGTACCGGACCATCGTCGAGGCCGGCCTGCTGGTTCAGATAGACGATGCGCGCGCCGCGGTCACCTATGACCGCATGGTGCCGCCGGCGAGCCTGCACGACTTCCGCAGGTGGCTCGGCCTACATATGGAGGCGCTGAACCACGCGCTCGATGGAATCCCGCCGGAGCGGGTGCGTTACCATGTCTGCTGGGGAAGCTGGCCCGGCCCGCACACCAGCGACGTACCCATCGAGGAGATCGTGGACCTGATCCTGAGCGTCAACGCCGGCGCCTACGTGCTGGAGATGGCCAATCCGCGCCACGAGCACGAATGGGCGGTGTGGCAAGACGTCGTGCTGCCCGAAGGCAAGGTACTGATCCCGGGCGTGATCAGCCATGCGACCAATGTCGTTGAGCACCCCGAGCTGGTCGCCGAGCGCATCGTGCGGCTCGCTAAGCTGGTGGGGCGCGAGAACGTTATCGGCGCGACCGATTGCGGCTTCGCGCAGGGGCCTTTTCACCGCCGCGTCCACCCGACCATCCAATGGGCCAAGCTCGGCACGCTAGTCGAAGGCGCGCGGCGCGCGAGCGCGCGTCTGTGGACCTGAAGGCCGGCCGCCGGCTCATCCGCCGGTTTCCCTTCGGCGATCGCCGCGTAGAGCCGCGCCAGGAGGAACGGGACCATGGCCGCAACCGCAGAAATCGTGCCTCACCGGGTCCGTCGGCAAGAACGCCACGACGGGACGGTGATCCTGCACTCGGAGCTGGAACTCGGCCCGGTCGCCCGGACCACGCTGGACTGACTGAACCGCTGGGCCGGCGGCAACGACATCGCCGCGTTCTTCGGCATTCTGAAAGGCGAAGGCCGCATCGGACGTCGATGCGGCCTTCGCCCGGGTCGGCCCGGACACGCTCGCCAAAATCCTCTTCACCTCCGGCTCCACTTCGAACCCCAAGGGCGTACCCCAGACCCGGCGGATGCTGACCGTCAACCAGGCGCGATACCTCGCCTGCCTTCCTCTTCTCGGCCGCAAGCCGCATACGATCCTGAGCTGGCCGCCCTGGAACCACGTCTTTGCCGGCAACTCCGACTTCAACATGAGGCTGGCCAACGGCGGCGGCCTCTACCTCGGCGACGGCAAGCCGACCGGCGAGCTGTTCGAATGCACGCTGGAGAATCTCCGCATGCATCCCGGGACGCTGGCCATCGACCTGCCCATCGCGCACGCGCTCACCGTCCAGGCGATGCGGGCCGATCCCGACGATGATCCCCGGGGATTGCGGTTCGACGGCAGGCTCACCGAGGACTTCAAGCTGACCGCGGGGGAACCTGGGTTCGCGCGAGCGTGCTAGGGGTCGAGGCGCTGGCCGCGCTCTCGGGATTGGTTCGAGACATCGTTGTGGTAGGCGAGGGACGCGCGGAAATCGGGTTGATGGTGTTCCCGGCACCCGGCCGCTGCGCCGGAAGCACGACGACGGATACGGGCGGCGCGGGACGAGGCCTATGCCGCCGAACTCCGGGACGCACTGGACGGGCTTGCCGCCAAGGCGCGGGGATCGTCCCTGCGCATTGCCCGCGTGATCGTGCTCGCCGAGCCGCCTTCGATCGGCGCCGGGGAGATCACGCCCAAGGGAAGTCTCGAAGTCCGAGCCGTCACGACCCGGCGTGCCGGCCTCGTGGAGCGCCTCTACGACAACGCAGACCCGGCCTCGATCCGGCTTTCGGGACCCTGACAGATGTCATTGAGCGGCAGCAATCCTCCGTCCGGGTCTCGCTCTTCGCCGTCGAATAACCCGGGAACGGCCGATCGACCGTGCTACCGACAAGCCGTTGACACGCGGGCCCGGCCGGCTATAGTCGCGGCCTTCGTTTTCGGTCGGATCGATGTTTGCTGTCGTACGCACGGGCGGGAAACAGTACCGCGTTCGGAACAACGACGTGATCAGGGTCGAACGCCTTGCCGGCGCGCCCGGCGCGACGGTCGCGCTTGATGAGGTGCTGATGCTGGATTCGGGGGCGGGGGTGAGCATCGGCAATCCGCTGGTTGCCGGCGCGCGCGTCGAAGCCGCTGTTCTCGATCAAGCGCGGGCCCCGAAGATCCTGGTCTTCAGGAAGAAACGCCGCAAGAACCATCGACGGCTGCGCGGTCACCGCCAGGAACAGACGGTGCTGCGCATCACCAACATCGCCGCCGGCGCGGTGCAGCCGGCCGGGGGAGCCCCCGAAGCGGCGCCGGAAACCGTGCCCGCTACCGGGGAGACACCGTAATGGCGCACAAGAAAGCGGGGGGCAGTTCGCGCAACGGTCGGGATTCCGCAGGCCGGCGCCTCGGGCTCAAGAAGTCGGGCGGCCAATCGGTCATCCCGGGCAACATCATCGTGCGCCAACGCGGCACCAGGTTCCATCCGGGCGAAAACGTCGGGATGGGCAGAGACCATACGATTTTTGCCACCGCTGCCGGTCGGGTCGCCTTTCGGCGTCGGGCGAACAGGCGGGTGTTCATCTCGGTCCAGCCGGCCCCGTAAGCCCGGTACGGCCTGTGTATGACGCACCGGCCCGATCATGAAATTCCTCGATCAAGCGAAAATCCATGTGCGCAGCGGTGACGGCGGCGCCGGTTGCCTGAGCTTCCGGCGCGAGAAGTTCATCGCCTTCGGCGGACCCGACGGAGGTGACGGGGGCCACGGCGGCGATGTTTGGATCGAAGCGGTCGAAGGTCTCAACACGCTGATCGACCTGCGCTTTCGTCAGCATCACAAAGCCGGACGCGGAGCTAATGGCGCCGGACGCGGGCGCACCGGGGCGGCCGGCCGCGACATCGTGATCCCGGTGCCTGAAGGCACCCAGGTGCTCGAAGAAGACGGCCGAACCGAAATCTGCGACCTCGTCAGGCTGGGCGCGCGGTATCGTCTGGCCCGCGGCGGGCGCGGCGGGCGCGGCAACGCGCGGTTCAAATCGGCGGTCAACCAGGCGCCGCGACGTGCCGACCCGGGCGAGACCGGTGAGGAACGCTGGGTACGCCTGCGGCTCAAGTTGATCGCCGATGCCGGGCTGGTCGGCCTGCCCAGTGCCGGCAAGTCCACGTTTCTGGCCGCAATCTCGCGCGCCCGGCCCAGGATCGCCGATTACCCGTTCACCACCCTGACTCCGGTGCTCGGCGTGGTCGAGATCGGTCACACTGCGCTGATTGTCGCGGACATCCCCGGGCTGGTTGAAGGCGCTCATGAGGGCGTCGGGCTGGGCGATCGCTTCCTCGGCCATGTCGAGCGCTGCGGCGTGCTGCTGCACCTGGTCGACGGCACGCAGCAGGACGTTGCCGGCGCCTGGCGCACCGTGCGCGGCGAGCTTGCGGCCTATGGCGGCGGCCTTTCCGAAAAGCCGGAAATCACCGCGCTCAACAAGGCCGATGCGCTGAGCCCGGCGCTGCAAGCCGAGCGCATCGCCACGCTCCAAGCCGCGACCGGCGGTCCCGTGCATGCCGTTTCCGCAGCGTCCGGCGCGGGGCTGGAGGGCGTGCTGTACCGGATGCACCGGAAAGTCCTGGCGGGCGGCGATGCCGCTTCGCGCGCCTCTTGAACGCCGCGCGGCTCGCCGATGCCCGACGGGCCGTCGTCAAAGTCGGCTCGGCGCTCCTGGTCGAGGAGGCGAGCGGCGAAATCCGCCGCGCGTGGCTGAATGCGCTGGCCGACGACATTGCCGAGCTCAAGGCGGGCGGCGCGGAGGTGATCGTTGTCTCCTCCGGCGCGATCGCGCTGGGACGGACACGGCTCGGCCTGCCGCCGGGTGTGCTCAAGCTGGAAGACAAGCAGGCCGCTGCCGCCGCTGGCCAGGTGCACCTGGTCCTTGCCTGGCACGAAGCGTTGACGCGGCACGGCATTCCCGCTGCCCAGGTCCTCCTGACGCTGGCCGATACCGAAGCGCGCCGACGCCACCTCAATGCGCGCAACACGCTCGATGCCCTGCTCGGGCTCGGAGCGGTTCCGGTCATCAACGAGAACGACACCGTGGCGACCGAGGAGATCCGCTTCGGCGACAACGACAGGCTGGCCGCCCGGGTGGCCCAGATGGCGAGCGCCGATACCCTGGTGCTGCTGTCGGACATCGACGGGCTCTATACCGCCGATCCGCGCACCGATCCCGGCGCCCGGCTGGTTCCCGAGGTCCCCCAGATCACCGCGCAGATCGAGGCGATGGCCGGCGAGGCGCCGCCCGGCTACAGCTCGGGCGGCATGGTCACCAAGCTCGAGGCGGCCAAGATCGCCCTCGCCGCGGATTGTCGGATGGCGATCGCACCGGGCGGGAGCCCTAACCCTCTGGCGGCGATCGTCCGCGGAGGCCGCTGTACCTGGTTCGGTGCCGATGCCGCCCGTGCCGGTTACGGCGGTCCGCGCAGCGCCCGAAAGCGCTGGATCGCCGGCGCCATCGCGCCCAGCGGCGCGCTCACGATCGACCGGGGCGCGGTCCGTGCGCTCGGCGCGGGCAAGAGCCTGCTGCCGGCCGGGGTGCTCGCGCTCGAGGGACGCTTCGAGCGCGGCGATGCGGTGCTGGTCCGCAACGACAGGGGAGAGGTCCTGGGACGCGGTCTCAGCGCCTATTCGAGCGCCGATGCGGCGCTGATCATCGGGCACAAAAGCCGTGAAATAGAGGCTCGGCTGGGCTACCGTGGCCGCGACGAGATCATCCACCGCGACGATCTCGTGCTCGACCGAAGCGCCCGAGGCGATGGGAGGAGGCGGTAATGGCGACGCGTCGCCTGGTCGGGGAACGCGACGCACGGCAGACGGTTGAAGAGCTTGCCCGTGCGGCGCGCGCGGCGGTGCATGTCCTGGCCCGGTGCGGGCCGGAGGAAAAAAACCGCGTGCTTAACGCCGCGGCCGCCAGGATGCGCACCGATGAAAAGGTGCTGCTTTCCGCCAACGCGCGCGATCTTGCGGCGCTCGACCGGTCGCGCCGGACCGAGGCCTTCACCGACCGGCTCGCGCTGACGCCTGCGCGGATCGAGGCGATGGCGGCCGGGCTGGAGCAGGTCGCCGGATTGCCCGATCCCATCGGCGAGGTGATCGCGGCGTGGTCGCGACCCAACGGGCTTTCCATCCAGCGTGTCCGCGTGCCGCTGGGCGTGCTCGGGATCATCTACGAATCCCGACCCCACGTGACCGCGGATGCCGGTGCGCTGTGCCTGAAGTCTGGAAACGCCGCGATCCTGCGCAGTGGCTCGGAGAGCCATCATTCCAGCGCGGCGATCATGACGTGCCTCGGCGCCGGGCTTGCGGAGGCCGGCCTGCCTGCGGGCGCGATCCAACTCGTACCGACGACCGACCGCGCTGCGGTCGGCGCGATGCTGACCATGCCCGAGCTGATCGACATCATCGTTCCGCGCGGTGGCAAGTCGCTGGTCGCACGCGTCCAGCGCGAGAGCAGGACGCCGGTGATCGCCCATCTCGATGGCAACTGCCACGTCTATGTCGAGCGTAGCGCCGACCCGGAGATGGCGCGTTCGGTGGTGCGCAACGCCAAGATGCGCCGGACCGGGATCTGCGGGGCGGCCGAGACACTGCTGATCGACCGCGCGATCGCGCCCAGCGTGTTGCCGCCGATCCTCGAGGATCTGGCCGCCTCAGGCTGCGAATTGCGCGGCGATGCCGCCACCCAAGCGCTGGACCACCGGGTGGTCGCCGCGACGGAGGAGGACTGGTACACCGAATATCTCGATTCCATCATCGCGGTGAAGCAGGTCGAGGGGCTGGAAGAGGCGATCGCGCACGTCAACACCTTCGGCTCGCACCACACCGATTCCATCGTCGCTGGCGATGGGCGGGTTGCAGAACGGTTTCTCGCCGCGGTGGATTCGGCGATCGTGCTCCACAACGCCTCGACCCAGTTCGCCGACGGGGGCGAGTTCGGGATGGGGGCGGAGATCGGCATTTCCACTGGTCGGCTGCACGCCCGCGGCCCGGTCGGGGTTGAACAGCTCACCACATACAAGTACATGGTGCGCGGCTCCGGGCAGGTTCGGCCCTGACCGTCTACACCACGATTCGCCGTGGCCTGGACGCGCCCGGCCTCAGAGTCGGCATCCTTGGCGGGTCCTTCAACCCGGCCCACGAGGGCCATCTGCATATCAGCCTGCTGGCCCTCAAGCAGCTCGCGCTGGACGAGATCTGGTGGATGGTCTCGCCGCAGAACCCGCTCAAACCGGCCGAAGCCATGGCCCCGTTCGACGAACGGCTCGCCGGCGCGCGCAAGCTCGCCCGCCATCCGGCGATCCGCGTCACCGACCTCGAACATCGGCTGGGCACCCGCTACACTGTCCATTCGCTGCGCGCGATGAAGTTCTGCTTCCCGCGCATGCATTTCGTCTGGGTGATGGGCGCCGACAACCTCGTCGAGCTCGCCCGTTGGCGGGAATGGACCAAGATCTTCAATCTCATGCCCATTGCCGTTTTCGACCGCGCGCCGTATTCTTTCGGGGCGATCGCCGGGAGGGCGGCGCAGGCCTTCTCGCGGTTCAAGATGAAGCGCAAGGACGCCCACGAGTTGATCGAAACCAGGCCTCCGGCGTGGATGTTCTTCCACACCCGGCTTCATCCGGCTTCGGCAACGAATATCCGGGCGCGGCGCCAAGTGGCGCTGCCGGGTAGGGAACGCGCGATGCGCAAGGCCCGATCCCGGGCAGGAGAGCAAGATCGCTGAAGGCGAACCAGTCGATTCCGGGGCCATGCCCCTGATCGAGGCCATCACGGCCTGCCTCGACGACAACAAGGCGATCGACGTGACGGTGATCGATCTGCGCGGCAAGTCGCCGATGGCGGACCATATGGTGGTCGCCTCCGGCGCTTCGGCGCGTCAGGTGGATGCGCTGGCCGAACACGTGATGCGCCGGCTCAAACAGCTCGGCATCGTCGGCGTCACCCCCGAAGGGCGCCGACAGGGCGATTGGGTGCTGATCGATGCCGGCGATGCGATCGTCCATCTGTTCCGCCCCGAGATTCGGGATTTCTACGGCATCGAAAAGATGTGGGGCGTTGCGTTCGGCGCGCCCGACCGCACGACCGAGGCCGGCGGCTGAGCGCGCCGCTGCGGTTGACGATCGCCTCAATCGGCCGGTTCAGGGCCGGCCCCGAACGGGCTCTGTTCGAGCACTTCCGCGACCGGGTCTCGTGGGGGGCGAAGCTCCGCGAGATCGAGGCGGCCGAGGGCCGCAGCGCGGTGCGCATCGTGCGCGAGGCGGCCCGGCTCGAGGCGGCGGTCCCGCCGGGCGCGCGCCGGGTGGCGCTGGATGCGCGCGGCAAAGCGCTCTCGAGCGCGCATTTCGCGCAGATCCTCGGGGATTGGCGGGACACCGGCCACCGTGAAATCGCCTTCTTCATCGGCGGTGCGGACGGGCTCGCAACCGGCCTGGTGGCGGCGTGCGATCTGGTCGTGTCCTACGGCAGCGCGACCTGGCCGCACCTGCTGGTGCGCGGCATGCTGATGGAGCAGATCTATCGCGCACAGCAGATCCTCGCCAACCACCCCTATCACCGCGCAAAATAAAGAATGCCTTTGTTTGCCCGATCGCGACACTCTGTCGGCGCTCGCGCCCGCCGGTCGCCTGTCCACATGGAATCGAGGCAGACAGAGCCGTTGAGACACGCGGCACGACATTGCCTGTTCGCGGCTCCCGTTCTGGCGCTCGTTGCCGGGGCGACGGCCGTGTGTTCCGCCGCCCCGGACGCCGAGGGCGGTGCGGCCCTGGAACGGCGCGCCACCGCGGAGGTGCGGCGGCTCGACCGGCTGAAGCGACGCCTGGTCGACGTCGCTGCGGCGACCCGGGCTCCGGACGACC
>CAYFYS010000015.1:0-12425 GCA_964347365.1 uncultured Rhodospirillaceae bacterium
GAGCGTCGCCCCGATACGGAAGGGGCCGGTGTTGACGATGAACTCCGCGTCCTGGAGTGCGGCCGCACGCTCCAGATCCAGGCCTTCGAGCAGCGCCGCATCACGCCCCGCGCCCATCAGGTAGCAGCGTCGGCCGAGCCCCGCATGCCACGGATCGGTCCGCGTCTTCAGCGCCTGCCATGTCGCCTCACCCGAGCAGACGACAGACCGGCAATGGCGCTCGGGCATGCCGAACCCGACCAGCATCTCGGCGACCGCGCGCGCACGCCCGGGCGCGTTGGACAGCATCACGGACGCCTTGCCGTCGGCGGTCAGGCGGTCCAGCGCATCGATGACGCCGGGATAAAGCGCGCGCCCGTCATGGATGACGCCCCAGATATCGATGATGAAGCCGTCATAGGCGCCCGTCAGGGCGGAGATCCCCTCGATGATGGGCGGGGTGTCCGCCATTGCCGGGGCGAATCCTTGAACCGAACGCGTGCGGTTTACCTCAGCGGTCGGCACTGCGCAGAATCTCCCGCATCCGCGCCGGGGTGACCGGCAGGCGGGTGATCGCACCAGGCATGCCGAGGGCCTCGTCGATGGCACCAGCGATCGTAGCGCCCACGCCGTTGATACCGCCCTCGCCGCCGCCCTTCACGCCCAACGGGTTGTGCCGGCTGGGCGCATCCTCGGTGATCAGGCAGGCGATCTCGGGGATTTCCGACATGGTAGGCATCAGGTAGTCGGCCAGCGTCACGGCAAGCGGCTGGCCATTGTCGTCATAGGTGTACTCTTCGAACAGGGCACCGCCAATCCCCTGCGCGCAGCCGCCGAGAAGCTGGCCTTCGAGCATCATCGGGTTCACCGCACGCCCGACGTCATAGGCGATCAGGAAACGCTCGACCGCGATGCCCCCGGTCACCGGATCGACCCGCACGACCGCGATATGCACGCCGTAGGGAAAGGTCGTGTGATCGGTTTTGAAAAACGCCTCGGCAGCCAAGCCCGGTGGCTCGGCCTCGAGATATGCCGCGATTGCGCCGAGGCTCACCGACGGGCCGGCCACCTCCCCGGCCACGCAAGCGATACCGTCGGCGATCGTCAACGCCTGGCTTGGCCGCTGCAAGAGGTCCGATGCGGCGGCAAGCGCCTTTGCGCGCACGGCAAGAGCGGTCTTGTGCACCGCGTTGCCGGTCAGCACCGTGGCCCGGGTAGCATGCGCCCCGATGCCGTAGTCGATCCTATCGGTCTGACCGTGGATCACCCGCACCGCCCGGTAGTCGACGCCGAGCGCTGCGGCGCAGATCTGCGCCATGGTCGTCTCGAAGCCCTGGCCGATCGAGGCACCGCCGGTCAGCACCTCCACCGCGCCGGTCCGATCAACCGCGATACGCGCGCCATCGGACGGCCCACGCCCACTTTCCTCCAGGAACATCGCAAGGCCGGCACCGACCATCTCGCCCCCGGCGCGGCGCGCGGCGAGCGATGCCCGCAGCCCTTCCCAGTCGATGGCTGCAAGCGCCTTGTCCATCAGCCGGAGATACTCGCCCGTGTCCAGCACCAGCGCCTCAACGCCCGGCTCTTCGAAGGCGAGCGTATGGGGCATTTCCGCGGCGGTTATCAGGTTGCGCCGCCGCACCTCGTTCCGGTCGAGCCCGAGCCTGTCGGCAACCGCATCCATGAGGCGCTCGCGCACGAAGGTGCTCTCGAAACGCCCAGGTGCGCGATAGGTCGCCGCCGGGGTCTTGTTGGTCAGCCGGACATGGCAGACCGCGCGGAACGCCGGCACGCGGTACAGCCCGCTCAACATGCACATCGTCCGGTTGGGAACGCTGACGCCGTGGGTACGCACATAGCCGCCCTGATCGTGGAAGATCCTGTCTTCGATACCGAGGATCCGGCCCTGCGCATCCACCGCGATGCGCGCATGATGATGCTGCTCGCGGCCCTGGTTGGCCGCCGTCAGGTGCTCCTGGCGATCCTCGATCCATTTGACGGGCCGGCCCAGCCGCCTGGCGGCGGCGAGCACCAGGATGTCCTCCGGGTAGAGCTCGCCGCGGATGCCGAACCCGCCGCCGACATGGCTCTCGTGCAGGTGAATGCATTCGGGCGCAAGCCCGAACATGCGCATCAGGGTCTCCTTGTTGCGGTGCGGGATCTTCGCCGCACCGTGCAGCGCGAGCACGCCGGTCGTCGGGTCGTAGACGCCGATCGCACCGCGGGTCTCCATCGGTACGCCCGAATGCCGACCCGTTCGCAGGTCGAGCGCAACGACGTGGGCGGCGCGGGCGAAGGCGTCCGCGACGTCGCCGCGGGTGTGGCTCAGCACCGCAGCCTCGCTATCCAGGCCGTCCTCGAACGGGCCCGGCTCCTGGTCGGCCGAGCCGATGACCGGTATCGGCGCGATCTCCACGGCGACCATTTCGGCGGCGTCCTCGGCGATGTAGCCGTCCTCGGCGAAGACGGCCGCCACGGGGTCGCCGACATAGCGCACCCGCCCGCGCGCGAGCGCATGCTGACGGTACGGCTTGAGGTCCTGGCGCTGGCGGTCGGCGCGGAAATCGATTGGCGGCAGATCGGCGATGTCGGCGGCGGTCCACACCGCGGCCACCCCCGGGAATGCGGCCGCGGCCGAGGTTTCGATGCGCACGATGCGGCCATGGGCGTGGGCCGAGCGCACGATCCGCATGTGGAGCTGGTCGGCGATGTCGATATCGGCGGCGAACCGCCCCCGCCCGGTGACCAGCGGCAGATCCTCGATCCGCGCCACCGACTTGCCGAAAATGTCGTCTTCGTGTTGCGTCTTCATGCTCGGACGATAGCGCCGCGGGCCCGGCGGAATCCACCGGTCCACGTCATCGACGGGCCGCGCCGGGCTTGTGTTCTTCCGCCGGGCCGACTATGACGCCGGGGCGGTATCGAAGGCCCGCGCAAGAGCCGCCGGACGCCCGATCGAGGACGGATGGACGACATTTCCGCCGCGCTGACGAAAGCGGCCGCGCTGATATGGTCGCTGGATGCGGACTTGGTCGAGATCGTCCTGCTATCCTTCAAGGTGAGTTTTCTCGCCGTCGGCTGCGCGGTGGTGATCGGCATGCCGCTGGGCGCGGCGCTGGCGGTGTTCCGCTTTCCCGGACAACGGACCGCAACGATCGCAATCAACGCGATGATGGGGTTGCCGCCGGTCGTGGTCGGGTTGATCGTCTATCTGCTGTTGTCGCGCGCCGGCCCGCTGGGCGTTCTGGGGCTGCTGTTCACGCCAACGGCAATGGTGATCGCCCAGACGATCCTGGTGGCGCCGATCGTCGCCGCGCTGACCCGCCAGATCACCTTCGATCTGTGGACCGAGTACGAGGAACAGCTCCGCTCGCTGGGCGCCGGCGGTCTGGAGACGGTCAAGACGCTGCTGTGGGACAGCCGGTTCAGCCTGCTGACGGTGGTGCTGGCGGGCTTCGGCCGCGCGAGCGCGGAAGTCGGCGCGGTGATGATCGTTGGCGGCAACATCGATCATCTCACGCGGGTGATGACGACCGCCATCGCCCTGGAGATCGGCAAGGGCGACCTCGCCCTGGCGCTGGCACTCGGGCTTATCCTGATCTCGCTATCGCTTTGCATCAACGCGGTCGCCTACATGTCCAACGAATACGCCGCCCAGCGCTACGGCTGAACAGGCGCCGGAGAGGCTCGTAGGGCGAAGCGGGCATCGACGCGCAGGCGCGCGCGCCCTATATCGGTGCGGCAGCGCGTTGAAACGGGGAAACGCTCGCGTGCCGGACGGGATGACACAGGGCGAGACCATCGAGGAGGCCAAGCAGGGCCTGGCCGAGGATTTCGGGTTCCTGGGCGACTGGGTCCAGCGCTACGAACATATCGTCGATCTCGGCCGCGCCCTGGAAGTCCTGCCCGAGGCGGACAAGACCGCGCACCACCTGGTGCCGGGCTGCCAGTCGCGGGTGTGGCTGCACGCCGAGCGCCGCGACGGCCGCCTGCATTTCCGCGCCGACAGCGATGCGATCATCGTGCGCGGGCTGATCGCGCTCCTGCTCAGGGTCTATTCCGGCCGGACGCCCGCGGAGATCCTGGCCACGCCGCCGTCATTCTTCGAAGTCCTGGAGCTCGGCTCGCACCTGAGTGGCAGCCGCGCCAACGGGCTGCATGCGATGGTCCGGCGCATTCACGCCCACGCCGACGACGGGGCGGCGGACACCGCCTCGCGCTCCTGACCGGCGGCGAGCGGAGGATCGGGATTGCATCTTCTGCTCCGGATGTGGTCCCCTGCGCAGACATGGCGCATAGACCGCTGAGCTATCACGACGGCGCGTGGCTTGAAGGCAACCCGCCGATCCTGGGGCCGATGGACCATTCCTGGTGGATGGCATCATCGGTGTTTGACGGCGCGCGCGCCTTCAACGGGCTGGCGCCCGACCTCGATCTGCATTGCCGGCGGGTGGTGCGTTCGGCCGAATCGTTCGGGATGAGGCCCGAAATCGACGCCGCGGCGATCGAAGCGCTGTGCTGGGAAGGGATCGAACGTTTCCGCTCCGATGCCGAACTTTACATCCGCCCGATGTTCTATTTCCGCGACGGGTTCGTGATGCCCGACGCGGCGAGCACCCGGTTCGTGCTGACGATCTTCGAATCGCCCCTGGTCAAGTGGCGCGGCATGAGCGCCTGCCGGGTGCCGTTCCGGCGCCCCGCCCCCGACATGGCGCCGACCCACGCCAAGGCCTCTTGCCTCTACCCCAACGTCATCCGCACGATGACCGCTGCCCGTGACAGGGGCTTCGATACCGCCGTCGTCCTCGATCCGCTGGGCAACGTGGCCGAGTTCTCCACCAACAACCTGTTCATCGCCAGGAACGGCGTGGTCCGCACGCCGGCCGCCAACGGCGCATTCCTGGCCGGAATCACGCGCGGTCGGGTGATCGGCCTACTGCGGGAATCAGGCGTCGAGGTCGAGGAGAAGACGCTCACCTTCGCCGACGTGCTGGCCGCCGAGGAGGTGTTCCTGACCGGCAACTACGCCAAGATTCTGCCGGTCACCCGGATCGAGGAAACGCAATACGCGATCGGCCCGCTCGCGGAGTCCGCGCGCCGGCTCTATTTCGCGTTCGCCGAGCGCACGGGCCGCCGCCAGGCGGCCTGATTGGACGCGGCCGACCGGGTGCACCGCCCACTGGTTCGAACCGGCAGCGCCTTGTATCTTCCCCGCCGCCCGGTACCGCGGATCCCTCGCGCGCGGCGCTTCCACCGCAACCGGCGCGAGACGGGAACCGACGAGGGACGTAGACAGACATGACCGAACGGATCGATGCCGACAGGCTCGCGGATTTCATCGCCGATGCGATGCAGGCCGTCGGCAGGCCCGGGGCGGATGCGGCCGAGGTGGGGCGGCTGATGGTCGCGGCCGATCTCGCGGGGTTCGACGGTCACGGCATCTTCCGGCTGGAGTCCTACCTCGCCCGCATCAGGGCCGGCGGGCTTAATCTCGCTCCGAAGATCGCGGTGGCCGCCGAATCGCCAGCCACCGCGGTCGTGGACGGCGACGACGGGATGGGACACCTGGTGGCCGCCCACGCCGCCCGCCTTGCGATCGACAAGGCGCGGCAGACCGGTATCGGCTGGGTGGGGACGCGCAATTCCAATCACGCCGGCGCCGCATCGGTCTATGCGGCGATGGCCGCCGATGCAGGGATGATCGGCCTTTACGGCGCGGTCGGCTCGGGCAACAACCTGCCGCCCTGGGGCGGGCGCGACCCGAAGCTTGCGACCAACCCGATAGCGATCGCGATCCCGTCGGCGGAGGGTGCGCCGGTGGTGCTGGACTTCGCCACGACGGTGGCCTCGATGGGCAAGATCAAGACCGTGGCGCAGCGGGGCGAACCGATGCCCGAGGGGTGGATGATCGATCGCAACGGCGCCCCGCTCACTGATCCCAGCCGCGCCGGCGCGGGTCTGCTGCTGCCGATCGGAGGCTACAAGGGCTACGCGCTGAGCTTGGCGATCGGGCTCCTGGCGGGCACGCTCAACAATGCGGCGATGGGTGATGCGGTGGTCGACATGAACGCCGCGCCCGGCACGAAGACCAACACCGGGCAGTTCGTCTGCGCGATCGATCCCTCGGTATTCGGCGATGCAGCGGCGATCGCCTCCGGGGTGGCGGCCGTTGCGCACCAGATGCGCGCCGCCAAAACGATGGCCGGCTTCGAAGCGGTCCGCGTACCGGGTGACGGGCGGGCGGCCCGCATGGCGGACCGGCGCGCGCACGGCGTGCCCGTTCCAGAAGGCCTGCGCGCCGTCCTCGACCGGCTGGCCGGAGATCTTGACATCGCGCCGCCGGGCGCACGCAGCACATGACCGCGGACAGGGGTGGACGATGAAGGACCAAGCCTTCTCGCTCGACGGCAAGACGATCGTGATCACCGGCGCGGGCCGCGGCCTCGGCCGGGCTTACGCGCTGGCCTGCGCGGTGCACGGCGCGGCCGTGGTCGCCGCCGACACGCTCGACTGCGCAGCAACAATCGCCGAGGTCGAGGCGGCCGGTGGCAAAGCGATCGGCGTGGGCCTTGATGTCCGCGATGAGGACTCCGCGGTGGCGATGGCTGCCGCGGCTTCGGACGCCTTCGGCCGGATCGACGGGCTGGTCAACAACGCCGCGCTCTACGGCACGTTGACCGGCGGCAGGTTCGACGCCATCGACCCCGCGGAGTGGGACGATGCGATGGCGGTCAACGTCAAGGGCATCTGGAACTGCTGCAAGGCGGTGGTCCCGGCGCTGCGCGCAGCCGGCGGCGGCTCGATCGTCAATATCGCCTCACTGGCGGCGACCTACGGCATGCCGTACGCCCTGCACTACACGACCTCGAAGGGCGCCGTCATCGGGCTCACTCGCGGTCTTGCACGCGAAATCGGCCGCCATCTCATCCGGGTCAACGCCGTGGCGCCCAGCGCGGTGACGACCGAAGGCACGCGGGAGTTCTTCGGCGCCAAGCACGGAACCGCCCTCGACGTCATCAGGTCGGGCCAGACCCTGCAGCGCAACCTGTCGGCGGACGACGTCGTAGGCACCGTTCTGTGGCTTCTGTCGGACGCCAGCGCATTTGTCACCGGTCAGACCGTCGCGGTCGACGGCGGGACGGTGTTCTCCTAAGAGCCTCCATTCGTTCGGCGCCGGCGGAACCGGTTCGGGGTTTCCGGCCGCTCAATGCGTTTGATAGACGCCCTCGAGCGCGGCGTCGTCGAAGTCGTAACGCGCGCCGCAGAACTCGCAGGTGACGATCACGACATCGTCAATGCGCAGCGCTTCGATCTCGCCGCGCGGGAAGGACCGCAGCATCATGACCACCCTGTCTCGGGAACAGCGGCATCCATGGGCCAACGCAAGGGGCTCCGAGACCCGGACCCCGTCCTCGTGGAACAGCCGGTAGAGCAGGTCGTGCGGATGCAGGCGGTCATCGACCAGCTCCTCGGGCGTGCACGACCCCATCAGGATCACTGCGCGGCACCAATCTTCCTCGGCCGCCTCGTCACGCGCCGCGCCGGAGACCCGGGCCGGGCCGGGATCGGGCAGACGCTCGATCATCATCCCGCCGGCCCGCCACGGATTGCCACCGCCGCCGGGCGAGACGGCGAGCTTGAAGTCCGCCTGGCTCTGGTCGGACCGGCGGAAATGGCTGTGGGCGCATTCTGCGAGCGATCCGCCGCACAGCTCTGCGATCCCCTGGTGGCGCTCGTTGTCGGGGCCCTGGTCGAGAGTAAACGCCAGATGGCCTGCGCCGATCAACCGCGGCACGGGGGCGAGGCGCCAGTCGGACCGCCCGGTGCTTTCGGACAGCGCGTCGGGATCATACTGGGCGTAGCCGCGGATCGCACCGTCGGAGGTCGCATCGGCAACCAGCATGCCGATCGCCCCGGCGCCCTTGATCTGGACGGTGAGGATGCCCGCGACCTTGAGCGTCGATCCGACAAGCGCGGCCAGCACCGCAAGCTCGCCCAGGAGCGTTGCGACCGGCAACGGGTAATCCTGGTGTGAGACGATGCGGTCGACCGTTGCGCCCAGGCGCACCAGCTTGCCGCGCACCGCCTGGGTCTCGATCCGGAACGGCTGGACGATGTCGCCGCTCGGCGCGCCGCGGGTCACTCCAAGCACCACAGCAGGATCGCCTTCTGCGCGTGCAGCCGGTTCTCCGCCTCGTCCCACACCGCCGATTGCGGTCCGTCGATGACCGCGCCGGTGACCTCCTCCTCGCGGTGCGCCGGCAGGCAGTGCATGAAGATCGCCTCAGGTCTGGCCTTCGCCATCAGCCGGTCGTCGATACGGTACGGAGCCAGGACGTTGTGGCTGCGTTCCTCGGGCTCGACGCCCATCGACACCCAGGTGTCGGTGACCACGCAGTCGGCATCGCGCACGGCCTCGCACGGGTCTTCGGTCACCACGATCCGGGCGCCCCGATCCCGTGCCCAGTCGATCGTCGGCGAGGGCGGCGACAGCTGCTGCGGGCATGCCAGCCGCAATTCGAAGGCGAACTGCACCGCGGCTTCGATCCAGGTACAGGCCATGTTGTTGCCATCGCCGATCCAGGCGATGGCGCGCCCCTGGATCGGGCCGAGCCGTTCCTCGAATGTCAGGACGTCGGCGATGAGCTGACAGGGATGGGATCGACTGGTCAGGCCGTTGATCACCGGAACGCCCGCGTGACGAGCGAGCTTATCGAGTTTCTCCGCGTTGATCGTGCGGATCATGATCGCATCGACATAGCGCGACAACACCCGGGCGGTATCCTCGATGGTCTCGCCGCGGCCGATCTGCATCTCGGTCGTGTTCAGCACCACCACGTCGCCGCCGAGGCTTTTCATCGCCACCTCGAAGGACACCCGGGTCCGGGTCGAAGGCTTCTCGAAGATCATCGCCAACGTCCGGCCGGCCAGCGGCGGCGGATTTCCGGCCGCGCCCGGGTCGGTCTTCAGCAACATCGACCGATCGATCAGCCGGCGCAAATCGGCCGGGTCGTGCCCTGCGAGATCGAGGAAATGACGCGGCGCGCTCACCCGGCCAGTTCCGCACAGCACGCATCGATGATGTCGATCGCAGCGCGCAGATGCTCCTCGCCGGCGATCAACGGCGGCAGCAGCCGCACCACGTTCTCCGCCGCCGGCACGCCCAGCAACCCGTGCCGGAACATCGCGCCGACCAGCTCGGCGTTGGGGACCACGCACTTCATTCCCCACATGAGCCCCACGCCGCGGACCTGTTCGATCACGCCGGGATGCGCCACGGCAAGATCCGCCAACATCGCGCCCAGAGTTCTTCCGCGCGCGGCCACGCCGTCGATGAAGCCGTCTTCAAGCAGGATGTCGAGCACCGCGTTGGCCGCAGCGCAGCCCAGCGGATTGCCGCCAAAAGTGCTGCCGTGGGTGCCGGGGATCATGCCGGCTGCGGCGCGTTCGGTGGCCAGGCACGCCCCGATCGGAAAGCCGCCGCCGAGACCCTTGGCCAACGCCATCACGTCCGGGGCAACGCCGGCGGCCTGGTGGGCGAACAGATGTCCGGTCCGGCCCATGCCGCACTGCACCTCGTCGAAGATCAGAACCAGGCCATGCGCATCGCAGACCTCGCGCAGGCCGCGCAGGAAGTCCGGCCCGCACAGCCGGATGCCGCCCTCACCCTGGACGGGTTCGACGAGGATGCCTGCCGTCTGCGGGCTCAACGCCGCGCGCACCGCTCCCAGGTCACCGTAGGCAACGCGGTCGAAGCCTTCGAACGGCGGTCCGAAGCCGGTCCGATGGGCCTCGCTCGCGCCGGCGGCGATCAGTGCCAGGGTACGGCCGTGGAAGCTGCCGTCGAAGACGATGAACCGGGTACGCTCGGGATTACCGGCGTCGAACTGGTATTTGAGGGCGGTCTTGAGGCTCGCCTCCACGGCCTCGGCGCCGGAATTGCAGAAAAAGACCGTCTCGGCGAAGCACGAAGCCGTCAGCCGAGCGGCGAGCCGGGCCTGGTCGGGAATGTGATAGAGGTTCGAGGTATGCCACAGCCGGCCCGCCTGGCCGGTCAGCGCCGCGACCAGGTGGGGATGGCAGTGGCCGAGCGCGCACACTGCGATCCCAGCCCCGAAATCGAGGAAGCGCCGTCCATCGGTGGCGAAGAGATGGCAACCCTCGCCGCGTTCGAAGGCGATCTCGATGCGCCCGTAGTTCGGCATCACGGCGGGCATCATGGTCGGTCCCCGATCAGAACGGGCCGCCCGGCCCGTGCGGCCCGACTATATGTTGCCCGGACCGACGGCTGTCAACGCCGCGCCCCGCCCGGCGGCCAGAACGGTGCTGTCGTCCGGGACCGGGACGCCCAGCGTGCGGTTCACGGCGCGGGTCGGGCCGCGCTGCGGCGGGCGCCGGGGCGGTCTACGACTTTATAGTACACACGTGCGAACAGTTTTCCTCCTGACAGTACACATGTTTGTACTGTTCGCCCCGTGAAAAGCCCGCCGCCGCCCAGTACAGACGTGGACATGTGATGTGCCCATAGAGGCGAAATCAGTAGGGGGAACCGAGGATGTGAGCTTCGCGCCATCGTCTCGTGTGGCTGGTCGATGACACGCCGCGGTGCACGACGTATCGCGAAGCAAAAAAAGGGACGCCGAAGCGCCCCTTCAGTTGCGGCGTCGCGGTGCGTCAGACGAAGATGACCCGCGTCCCGTCCGCGTCCACGAGCACGCTAGACTCATAGCCGTAACCAGCATCACGCAGACGCCGATCGACGCGCTCGCGCGCAGCGGCGTAACCGGTCCCGATCGACGTCGGGACCGAGACGACATGGCCGCCGAGTCGGATCTTCCTGCCCCCGCCGCTGCGACGTCCGGCCGGGTGGTGACACGTCAACACGCAGTACTTCTCGAACGCGCTCAGGGCGGCGAGCGCGGTGACCGACGCCATCGGCACCTCGGTCGCGTCACGATACGCGCCGCCGCGATCGTGCTCGTTGATGGCCTGTCCGAGTGCGACCCAATCCCGACGGGTCCCAGCGGCGCCGCGCGCGCACAGGGCGACGAGGGGGTGGACGATCTCGTCGTCGTCGAGCGTTTCCATTCCCGGCGGCTCAGGCGCGCCGGGCCCGGACGTATCCGTGGCCGCGCCCGCGGCGTGCGGGGGCACGAAGGCCTCCGCATCCCCGACGAGGAGATGGACCGTCCGGCTGGGAAATGCGAACGCGGCGCCGGCGCCTTCGACGATCTCCTTGATCCGATACGCCAGGCGCTCCTTCTCGGCCAGCCACGCATCCCAGACCGTGGTCGTGGTGAAGCAATAGACCAGAACATCGATCGAGGAATCCGAGAAGCCGTCGATGTACACCATCAGCGGCACCTGCGGCGGCTGGGCGAAGGCGTCGTCGCTGGTGAGAAAATCCTCGATCTCCGCGCGGATCCGGCGGAGCTGCTCGATCGTCGTGCCGTATTCCAGCCCGATCATCCAGGAAATCCGCCGATGGGTCATCCTGGAGTGGTTGATCAGCGGGTTGTCGGACAGCCTCGCGTTGGGGACATAGGCTGGCGCCTGGTCGAACAGCCGCACGCGGGTGGAGCGAAAGCCGATCGCCTCGACCGTGCCGTCAACGACACCGGCGACCGTTATCCAGTCGCCGCGGGCGAAGCGCCGCTCGCCGAGGACCAGGATGCCGGCGATGAGGTTGCGGAACAGGTCCTGCGCGCCGAGCGCCACCGCGATGCCGATGATCCCCAGCCCCGCCAGGATCGGCGCGACCTCGACCCCCCAGATCTCCAGGATGCTCACCGCGCCGAGGAAGATGAAGGCGATCTTGAGGCCGCGGATCAGCCATTCCACCAGCTCGTCCGTCAGGACCGCGACGAGCCGGGCGGACAACCCCCGCATCGTCTCGACCAGGCCATGGAAGGTCCAGAACACCACCAGGGCCAACAGCGAGCGCACGACATCGGTCGCCGCCAACGCCGCATCGCCCTCCAGGGGCAGGACCTCCTTGACGAAATAAGCCGCCACCACGATCGGGGCGAACCGCAGCGGCGGCTCCAGCGCGGCGATCGCCGCATCGTCGAGGACGTTCCCGGTCCGCGCGACCCAGCGCCGCAACCGGCCGACGACGTAGCGGCTGAAGATCCCTCGGACGAGGACGAAGACGACAAAAACGCCCAGGGCGCTCAGCACGTCGCTCAGACCGACGCCGAGCACGTCGGCCCGCCAGATCCCGCCGAGCAGCGCAGCGAAGCCTTCCAGGCGATCAACGATGGTCTGCATCCAGCCTTGCCTTCCTTGCGCAAACGCCCCGCTCCCGACCTTCGGGGCCGTCCCCTATCATCGGCGCGCCGCCGAAGACAGAACGGATTTGCCGGCATCGCGCGGTCGGGCCGCCCCTGGTCGGTTGCGAACGCCGGGCCGATTGATTATTGCATCGGTTGCGCGGCAAGTCGGGT
>CAYFYS010000016.1:0-12416 GCA_964347365.1 uncultured Rhodospirillaceae bacterium
GCCCCCAGGCGATGCAGCGTGCCGGGCTCGGGAAAGGTGTTTCCACCAGGTTCAGCAGCACCGGCACGATCGGCGGTATCGGGTCGAAGTTCAGCTTCCAGATCGGTACGCACATGCCGTGATCGAGCTTCAGGCGCATGGAGTAGGCGGGATCGAAGTCCGCAGCGAAGGCGGACTCCAGGAGGTGCCGCCCGAGCCCGGCGTGCCCCGGCAGCGTCTCGTGGGGGAAGACCGGCTTCATGAACGGCTCCGGCGGGCCGCCGTGCTCATCGCCGATGCCAACGCAGAAGGCCGGGATGTTGTCGAGGAAGAAATTCACCCAGTGGTCGGTGCAATGGACGACCAGGACATCGGGGGCCAGCGTCTTGACGCGCGCGCCCATGTCGTCGAACCGGGTCTGGATCCATGCCCGCGTCCCGGGCTTCAGGCTGTCCCATTGGCGGGCGATGTTGGGGCCGTGCGAGGCCGCGAATGAGCCTACGATCCTAGCCATCGCATTTCTCCCCGTTGGTGGCGAGCGCATTCAGCTTGGCGATCGACTCGGCATCGTCGTAGCCGCTGATCAGCAGGTGGAAGCGCAGCAGATAGGGGTTGGCCAACGGCTGGATGACACTCATGTCGTCGTCGAGCAGCGCCTGGCGGATCTCCGGTTTCAGCGGGTAGCGATCGATCACCGCCGTCCGGTCCGTTTGCCAGCTTTCCTTGCCGCCCGGCTCCTGGAGATCGAACATCATCCTGTTTAGCCAATAGTCCGTCATCGCCGCCTCCGCATCCTCGTTGCCCGACGCCGCAGCATAATCCCAAAGCGTGCAATGCGCGATCGGACTTCGGTGTGGGCATCTAGGCCCACGCCGCGGCGTGCTCCGGATGCGCTCTACGCCGAGGGCTCGACCCGCGCTGGTCGGGAGGCGGCCCCGCGGCGGCGGCCCACGGCAACGAGCCCGGCACCAGCAGCGGCAATCACGAGCACCAAAGGCGTATCGGCGTCCAACCACACCGTCGCGCCGCCGACGGCAATCGCGGCCGCGAGGAAGCCGAACGCCAATCCCTTGTTCGCCAATCCGGAATCGCCGAGCCGGACGGCCGCCTCGGCAAGCAGGAACCCGGCCACCGCCGCGGTCGCGGTGACATAGAGGACCGACTGCCAGGAGCCCTCCATCACCAGCGCCGGGTTGAACGCCCACAGGAAGGGCAGCAGGTAGGCGGCCGCGGCGAGCTGGACGCCCACGACGCCAGTACGCCACATGTCCGAACCGGCGATCCCGGCGGCGACCATGCTGGCGACGGCCACCGGCGGGGTCAGCATGCTCAGCAGGCCGAAATAGAACAGGAACAGGTGTGCGGCCATCGGCTGCAGCCCCATCTCGATCAGAGCCGGGGCGATCACGGTCGCCAGGATGATATAGACCGCCGCCGTCGGCATGCCCATGCCGAGGATGATGGAGACCAGGGCGGTCACCAGCAGCATCGCGAAGATGCCCGCGCTTTGGCCGAGCTCGGCCAGGATGATCGAAAGCTGGAAGGCGAGCCCGGTCGAATTCAGCACGCCCATCACCACGCCTGCGCCGGCGGCGATCAGGATCAGGGGCAGAAGGTTCTCGCCTGAGCCGAAGGTGTAATCGGCCCACTCCTTCCGGCTGGGCAGACGGCGGTTGCGGACCACCGTCAGGGCCAGCAGCGCGAGCACGGCGTACATCGCCGACAGGCCGGGATTGTAACCCAATCCGAACAGGAAATAGATCAGCACCGCAAGCGGCAGGACGAACACCCAGCCCGTCAGCAGCACCGGCAGTGCACGCGGCAGTTCCGCCCTGGACAGGCCGAGCAGCCCGAACCGGGCAGCGATCGCATCGACCTGGAGGAACAGGACCAGATAGTAGAGCACAGCGGGGATCGCCGCAGCGATCACCACATCGATATAGGGGACCTCCAGGAACTCCGCGATGATGAAGGCCGTCGCGCCCATGACCGGCGGGGCGATCTGCCCGCCGTTGGAGGCCACGGCCTCGATCCCCGCCGCATGGCGCGGCTCGAACCCGGTGCGCTTCATCATCGGGATGGTGACGATGCCGGTGGACATGATGTTGCCGACCGCTGAACCGGAGATGGTGCCGAACGCGCTGGAGGCCACGACGGCGACCTTGGCCGGCCCGCCACGGCGATGGCCCATCAGCGCCATCGCCAGGTCGGTGAAGAAACGCGTCGCGCCGGAGACCTCCAGCAGCTTGCCGAAGATGATGAAGGCCAGCACCAGTTCGGTCACCACCCGCAGCACCAGCCCCGGGATACCGTTGTTGTCGGCATAGAGGTAGAGGACGACCTTGGTCGGCGGGAACACCTCGGCCTCGAGCACGCCCGGCAGGTGTCCGCCGAAATAGGCGTAGGCGATCATGATCCAGACCAGGACGGTGATGACCATGCCGCAGGCTTTGCGCAGCGCCTCCATCATCGTCAGGATCGCGATCACGCCGGGCACCCACTTGTCGGGCGTGCGGTCGGCCATGCCGACGATCCACGCCTCGAAATGGACCGCCATCCAGAACCACGCCGCGAACGAGACCGCCGCCAGCACGATCTCGCCCCATCCGGCGCGCGCGGCGTAGGGGTATTTGAGGAACGCCGCAGCGATCGAGACGCCCAGGACCGTGCCGACGGTCTGCTGGAAGGTGAGCGTGATCCCCAGCCGGTCACTGACCGAGAAGATCCACGCCACCCCGATGATGGGGATGAGCGCCAGGCAGGTCCGCAGCAACGCTGCGGTCAAGCGCTCCATCCGCGCCTCGCCGGGCGCAACCTTAGTGGAGCATGTCCATCACCTTGGCTTGGCTGGCGGCGTTGGCGGCCGTCCACATGCCGGCTTCCTTCCAGTACCTTATGGCACCGGGGTGATAGGGCATCGCGTTTCCGGACGGGGCGAGCGCGTCCTGCGGCGTTCCGCGCAGCGGCGGGTAGTCCTTCTGCAGCCGCTTCCAATTGACGTGGAGCGTCCTGGCCAGCCGATAGGCGTCCTCGTCATCGACTTGAGGCCCGGCGTTGAGATAGCTGTCGAAGCCGGCGATCAACGTCTCGCCGCGCACGAAAGGCAGGCGCTTCGAGGGCTTGACCCGCATCGTGTAGAGGCCGGCCATGCCCCGGGCCATGAACGCGTCGGTGGCCTTCGATCCCAGCCCGAGGATCCTGAGTCCGCCGGGCACGGTGGCATGGGCCTTGCGCATGGCCGGCATGGTCAGCGCGATCGAGGTGGCGTCCGCGCGCCCCTCCACGACGCTGTTGATGCCCGCAACCACGCCGCCGGAGTCGATCGCGGTCACGTCGGCCTCGGTAAGCCCGGAGGTCGACAATAGCGTGCGGTTCGCCTGGGCCAGGGACACGTTGGTTTTCACGTTGACCAGGACCCGCCTGCCGCGCAGGTCGGCTATCGTCTTGATGCCCGAATTTTCCTTGACCATGTAGGCATAGGGAAGGATCCAGATCCGCGCGATCATGCGCACGTTCGTGATCTTGCCCCGGAACGGCGCCTGGCCCGTGACCGCCATGCCGGAATCCAGGCTGGAGTTGAGGCCGAGCACGATCTCGCCCTTGTCCATCAGCGGCAGGTAGACCGACGAGCCGGCATGCGGCTGCGCGGTCGAGCGTATCTTGAGCTCTTTCTGGAACAGTTTTGCGAAGCCGCCGGCCAGCAGGAAATAGACCGATCCGGCCGGGTTGCTGCCGATGGTGATCCGTTTGAGCTTGGCCTCCGCGGTGGTGGCCGCACCGACCAGCGCAACGCCGACGGCAAGGCCGGCGGCGATCGTCTTCATTCCGGGGATTGGCATCCGATCGTCTCCTCGTTCTCGTGCGGCATGTCCGCCCGATCGCCGAAGGCTAGCAGAGTTCCGCTGTGGCGCACAGCTTGTGACACAGGCGGGCGGCTTCAGACGGGCTTACCTTCGCTGGCGGCCCAGGCCTCGCGCATGAAGATGTTCGATGCCCGGTTCTCGTCGAGCACCTTGGCGGCGGCCTCGGCTCCGGCGATCGGCAGGCCCTCGGCGTCGAGCGCGCCGATCTGCTTCAGGGCCGAGCCCTGATCCCAGTAGATGTGCTCGTGGCACACCTTGTCGCCGCGGAATCTGACGAACAGGAGCGTCGGGATCTCCACGATCCGCCCGGTCGGCGCGATGCCGGGGAAGTAGCGGTCCAGCACCGTATCGTGGCGGAACCGGACGACCTGCTCCAGCACGATCCGGTCCGGTCCGAGGGTCTGCGAGACCAGGGTGGTGGCGCGCTCGCGGGTGTTCTGGTGGACGAAATGGTGGGCGTAGAACCGCTTGAGCATGTCGTGGCCGACCCCGCCGGCGAGCGTCGGGACATGGTTCACATAGGGCTCCTCGACCATGGTCGCCATGGTCGCATCGACGTCCCGGGTCTCGAATTCGTGGCGGACATGGGCCGCGAACAGCGCAACCAGGTCGTAATGCGGCCCGAGCGTGCGGCGGAGCACCTCCAGGCTACGGGAATGGGCAAGACCGTCGATCCGCTTGTCAAACGCCGCCCGCCCCGGCAGCGCGAAACCCGGCGCGGCGTCGGCGTATTCGAAGACGTCCGGACCGCCGTCGCGACCGTGTTCGGCAAGGCCGGTGCGACCGCCGGCGGTTCCCAACTGCAGCACCACCGGACAGGGCATGCCGGGCACCGTGTGGGCCAGATCCGCCGGGTCCGGGGGATCGAAGGCGACGTCGGCCGCAACCCCGGCCGCGCCGGCGGCCCGGCAGGCGAAAACGCCGCCGGCGCCGTGCCCCACCGCGCCGGTCTCGCCGCGGCATTCCGGCATGGCGCTGAGCATTGCGGCGGCCTCGATCACCTCGCCGGTATCTCGAGGATCGAATCCCAGGGCGGCATAACCCTCTTCGCCGAACAGCGCCGTGCGGGCGCCGAGCCCGTCATCGAGTCCCCCGCCGTCGCCCAGCACCAGCAACCCCGGCCCGCTGCCGCTGTGATGGACGTACAACCGTGCGTCGAGCCCTCGTCCGCCCAAGGTGATCCGTCGCCGCTGCTCGTCCGATGCCATGTCGTGTCCTCCCGCTTGCCTCGCAGGGATCGAGTATGGCGTCTTGCCGCGCAGCGGCCCAGGGAGGCGATGACCGGGCCCGGATTGAAAGATCGTCGCTTGACACCATCATCGCTTTGCGAGCGTGTTGAGCGGACTTCCCCGGCGTGCGGTGCGGGGGAAATCGGTGGACGGGAGCGCGAAGATGGCAGAGAGCGGCGTGAAACTGTGGGGCATCGGCACGCCGCGCACCCACCGTCCGCTATGGTTCGCACGCGAGCTCGGCATCGATTACGACCTTGCGCGCATCGGGCCGCGGACCGGCGAGACCAGGACGCCGGAGTATCTGGCGATCAACCCGCGCCACAAGGTGCCGGCGATGACCCACGGCGCGGTGGTCCTGACCGAGAGCGTTGCGATCATGAGCTATCTGAGCGAGGTTTTTCCCGCGCCCGAGCATGTCTTCGTGCCGGCGACGGCGCTCGAGCGCGCCAGGATCCAGGAATGGTGCTTCTTCCTGATGTCGGAGATCGACGCCAATGCGATCTATACGATCCGCCGGCACGCGGAGCTCAAGAACGTCTACGGCGACGCGCCGGTGGCCGTCGCCTCGGCCCGGGAATACTTCGTCCATCAGATCGAGACGATGGACGAACGCTTCCGGGCGATGGGCGATTGCCTGATGGGCGCGAAGATCAGCATCGCCGACATCCTGTTCGTCACCTGCCTGGACAGTGCGATTCACTACGAGCTCCCGGTGCCCGACCACCTGTTGGCCTATCGCGAGCGGCTCGCTGCGCGACCGGCCTACCTGGAGACCAGGGCGGAGAACCGCGATGACCGGTCCGCTTGAAGGGATTCGCGTTCTCGACCTGACGACCATGGTCTCCGGGCCGGTGGCGACGATGATGCTGGCCGATCAGGGCGCGGACGTCATCAAGATCGAATCGCCTTCCGGCGACATCATGCGGCGGACCGGGTACCGGCATCGCGGCATGTCGGCCTCGTTCCTGTCGTGCAACCGCTCTAAGCGTTCGCTCGCGGTGGACATCAAGACCGCCGACGGGCTCGGAATCCTCCGCAGGCTCGCCGCCACCGCCGACGTTCTTGTCCAGAACTTCCGGCCCGGAGCGATCGAGCGCATGGGCCTCGGCGAGGATGCGGTCCGCGCCCTCAAACCCGACATCGTCTTCGTGTCGATCAGCGGGTTCGGCGAGACCGGGCCCTACGCCGATCAGCGAGTCTATGACGGGGTCATCCAGGCGCTCAGCGGCCTGGCCGACATCCAGGCCGACCGCCGCACCGGCCGGCCGCAAATGGTGCGCACGATCATCCCCGACAAGACCACCGCGGTCACCGCCGCCCAGGCGATCACCGCGGCCCTGTTCGCGCGCGAGCGCACCGGCAGGGGCCAGCACGTCCGGCTGTCGATGCTGGACACCATGGTGGCCTTCCTGTGGCCTGAGGGAAGTGCGTCCCTGTCGTTCGTCGGCAACGAGGCTGATCCGGCAAACGGCCAGTCCGCGCCCGACTTGGTGTTCGCGACCGCGGATGGGTACATCACCGCAGGCGCGGTCTCCGACGCCGAGTGGGCCGGCATGTGCCGTGCCTTCGGCTGCGAGGCGTTGATCGAGGACGAACGCTTTCGCACGGCCGCCGCGCGGGTCGCGCACGTCCTGGAGCGGCGCACGATCATGTCCGGAGAGATCGCCAAGTGGCCGAGCGCGGAGATCCTCGCCCGACTCCACGCCCAGAGCGTGCCCGCCGCGCCGGTCCTCTTGCGCAGCGAGGTGATCGAGGATCCCCAGGTCGTCGAGAACCGGACGATTGAAATCCACGACGACCCGGTGCTCGGTGCGGTCCGCCAGCCCCGTCCGGCCGCCCGCTTCGAGGCGACCCCGTCTGCCGTGCGGGGGATGGCGCCCCGTCTGGGCGCCGACAACGAGGCTGTGCTGGCCGAACTCGGATACGGCGCCGGGGCGATTGCGGAGTTGCACCGGGCCGGGACCCTCCACAGAGAGGGGCCGGCGGTCTGAACGAGACGGCTATTTCCGGTGGCGGTGCGCCGCGCCGCCGGTGCCCCGCGCGGCAAGGGCGCGGACGATCACCGGCACGCTGAGCGTGCCCGCCTTCTCGAAGGCGAGGGTGAGCGGGAACTGCATGCCTTCCCGGAGCAGTGCGCGCAGCCCCATCAGCATGACGTGGCGACCGCCGGGCTGGAACCTGGTCGTCGTCCCGGGACGCAACGCCACGGCATCGATGCGACGCATCCGCATCACGTGGTCCTTCATGATGTGGGTGTGCAGTTCCGCCCGCCGGGCAATCGGGGCCGACGCGGCCATGAGGCGGTCCGGCTGCGTACCGGTGTTTCTTATCGTCAAGAACACCGCGCCGGTTCTGGCAATGCCGACACTGGCCCGCGCCCATGCCCCCTCGATCACGATCGGGCCGGAAGCGGCGTGGCCGTGCGTCTTTGCGCCAGCGGCTGCGGCCGGTGCGAGCGGGCGCCCCGGCGGCGCAACCCCCGCGGCGATGGCGCCGAACAGTACCGTGCGGCGTTTCACGGCGCTGCGGCCTCGATCATGGCGCGGATTCTGGGCGGTGTTACCGGATAGTCGGTCACCGTGACGCCAAAGGGTGACAGCGCGTCCTCGATCCCCGCGACGATGGCCGCGGCCGCCGGCACGGTGCCGCATTCGCCCACGCCCTTGACGCCCAGCGGGTTGAGCGGCGAGGGCGTCTGTTCGAAATGGAGGTCGAGCCGGATCAGCTCGCTCGCAGTCGGCATCACGTACTCGGCCAGGGTCGTCGTCAACGGCTGCCCGAACTTGTCGTAGCCCATCCATTCGTATAGCGCATTGCCGATGCCGTGCACCACGCCGCCCGTCACCTGTCCATCGACCAGCATCGGGTTCACCATCCGGCCGCAGTCGCTGACCACCACGTAGCGGTTGATGGAAACCCCGCCGGTTTCGACATCGACCTCGACCTCCACGGCGTGCACGCCGTTGGAATAGGCGAGCCCCGGAGGCTTGAAGTTGACGTTGGCCTCCAGCCCCGCCTCGACGCCGTCGGGCAACGCGTAGCCGGGCACGCCCGAGGCGGCCTCGGCGATCTCGCTCACCGGCACCGACAAATCCGCTGCGCCGAGAACCCGGACCACGCCATCGACGATTTCCAGATCTTCGGGCGCGGCCTCCAGCATGTGGGCGGCGAGCTTGAGGATCTTCTCGCGCACCTCGCCGGCGGCAAGGTGGACCGAGGAGCCGGCGGTCACGGTCTGGCGGCTGGCGAACCCGCCCAGCCCGAGGGCGATGGTCCCGGTGTCGCCGCACACGACCTCGATTTCAGCCGGGTCGCCGCCGACCTGCGCGGCGGCGATCTGGGCAAGGATGGTCTTCAGGCCCTGGCCGATCGCCAGCGCGCCGGTGAAGACCTTCACCCGGCCGGAGCGTTCGATCCGGACGATGCCGGATTCGAACGGGCCACGCCCGGTGCCCTTGAGCCCGTTGGCGAGCCCGAGCCCGAGATAGCGCCCCTCGCTACGCGCTGCCGCCTGGCGCGCAGCGAACGCGCCCGCCTCGACCGCCTCCAGCGCGATCGCCTGGCATTTCGGGAAATCGCCGCTGTCGGCCTTCACCGGCGTGCCGGCGCGGGTCTTGAGAGGCATCTCGTAGGGCATCGCCTCGGGCGGGATCAGGTTGCGCCGGCGGATCTCGCCGCGATCCATGCCAAGCCCGGCGGCGGCCGCATCGAGCAGCCGCTCGATCACGTAGTTGCCTTCCGGGTAGCCCGCGCCGCGGACCGGCATCGCCGGCACGGTGTTGGTCTCCACCACCTTCACCGCAATCTCCAGGGCCGGCACGATGTAGGCGCCGGGCACCGAGGTCGAGGCGTTGTAAGGCAGGTTGATGCCCTGAGGCGTGTACGCACCCTGGTCCTGCAGCATCGTGCCGCGCACGCCCAGCATCCTGCCCGTATCGTCGACGGCGATCTCCATGTCCCAGAACTGCTCGCGTTCCTGGATGGAGGCCACGAAGTGCTCGCGCCGGTCCTCGGTCCATTTGACCGGGCGGTCGAGCAGCCGCGCGGCCACCGCCAGCACCGGTTCCTCGGAATACATCAGATACTTGGCGCCGAACCCCCCGCCGACATCCGGTGCGATGACGCGAATTTTCGCCTCCTCGCTGTCCAGCAGCCTGACCAGCCCGGCGCGCACCTCGTGGGACATCTGTGTCGAGGACCACAGCGTCAGGCGATCCTCCACGGCGTCGTAGCGCGCGATCGCGCCGCGTCCCTCGATCGAATGAGCGCCGCCGCGGTGCTGCGTGTACCGCGCCCGCGCCACGTGGGCCGCGCGTTCGAAGGCCGCCGCGCAATCGCCGTAGGACTGGCGGAATTCGACCAGGACGTTGGACGGTCGTGCGGTATGGACCGGCGGCGCGTCCGCGGCGACCGCGGCGCGGCAGAAGGCGACCGAGGGCAGCGGGTCGTAGTCGACCTCGACAATGTCCGCGCCGTCTTCGGCCAGATAGCGGCTGTCGGCCACGACCACCGCGACCGCCTCGCCGACGTGGCAGACCTCTTTGTCGGCCAGAACATAGGGCGTCACGTCCCCGGGAAGCTGGTCGGTGCGGAAACCCAGCGGCAGGCGCGGCGCGGTCAGGTGCGGCAGGAGATCGGCAAGGGTGTAGACGGCGCGAACCCCCGTCGCCGCCCTGGCTGCTGCGGTGTCGATGGCACGCACCCTTGCGTGAGGATGGGGCGAGCGCACGAAGACCGCGTGTAGCGTTCCGGGAATGTGGATGTCGTCGACGAACCGCGCCTTGCCGCGCAGCATCGCCGGGTCTTCGATCCTGCGGAGCCGCTGTCCGATCATCGGTCCGGGCGGCTCAGGCGCTCTTCAGGTGGGCGTCGCGCCGCTGGAACAGCGCCTCGTCGGCATAGCCCATGGTCTCGGGCCGGCTGCGCCCGAGCATGACCTGAAAATAGACCGGCTCCAGACTGTCGTTGACATAGCCGTGCACGACGCCCGGCGGGCACGCCGCACACTCCCACGGACCCAGCCGCCTGGTAATCCTCTCGCCGGTTTTTTCGTCTTCGAAGAAGACAGTCAGCATTCCCTGCAGGACGAAGAAGATCTCCTCGACCTCGTGGGTGTGGGCGGCGTTTCCCTGGCCGGGCTCGACATACATGATTGAAAGGGTGAAGCCGCGCGGCGGGATGGTGCCGTCCTCGTCGTGCTTGCCCGACCCGCCGGCGCCGATGAAGCGGTGCTGGGCGCGCTTGTAGCCCTCGATCCTGGCATCTTCGAAGGCATCCCAGTCCGGCACGATTTCGCGAAAGCACCGCACATGGCGCGCAGCGATATCCCGGATCGGGACATCGACCAGTTCCGGCGGACGATCGTGGCGGGCGACGCTCATCGGGATGTTCCTTCGGCTTGCTGGACCGGGCGGCTTGCGTCCCCGCCGATGATGGCATCCAGCGCCCGGCCCGACAATGGCCGAAACGGGCGGCCACCGGCGAGTGTTGGGCGAACGCACATGTTGTGCCGAGGGTGGTTGATTGCTACCGTCTTCCCAGGCCATGCTGGCGCGCAGGGGCTTGCCGCCCTTGCGCGCAACCGGGACCGCCCGCACGGAAGGCCGGTCGATTTTTCTGGAGGCACGATGACACAGAACAAACGCGACATACGCTCACGGACGCCCACGCGTCGGTCGTTCCTTGCCGGCACGACCGGGCTGGGTCTCATCCTGGCGGCCGGCACCGCCCCGGCATTCATCCGGGAGGCCGGCGCATCGAAGATGCGCAAGGTCACATTCATGCTGCCCTGGCTTTTCGTCGGCGGGCATGCCTTCGAGTTCGCCGCGCAGAAGCTCTACTGGAAGAAGCGCGGTCTCGATGTTGCGATCTCCCGCGGCTACGGCTCGGGTGCGGCCTGCAAGACGGTCTCCGCCGGCAGGGCGATGTTTGGCGAGGCGAGCTACGGCGTGATGGTCAACGGCGTCTCCAAGGGACTCGATGTCGTCGCCATCGGCGCCAAGCTGCAGCGCAGCCCGATCGCGATCTCCTGCCGGCGCGATTCGGGCATCAAGACCGCCAAGGACCTGGAAGGCAGCCGCCTCGTCCAGGCCGCCGCCTCGGGCGATACTGTGATGTTCCCCGGCTTCGCCAAGGCCGCCGGCATCGATCGTTCGAAGATCAACCAGACCATCGTCCATCCGTCCAAGCTGATCTCCACGGTGGTCAACAAGCAGGCCGACTGCACCGGCACCTATTACGTCTCCAACGCCGCCACGCTGGCGCAGAAGACCCCTTCGATCCACTTTATGTACGCCGATTTCGGGCTGCAGACCCTCGATCTCGGTCTGATCACCCGTTCGGACATGGTCAAGAACGAGCCGCAGCTCGTCCAGGACATGGTCGATGGCGGCATGGAAGGGCTCAAGCTCCAGCTCCTGGAGCCGGAGAAGTGCCTGGACATCATGATCGAGGCCAAGCCGGAGCTGAAGACTCGCGACAGGCAGCTCCTGCTCACCCATGCCGGCAACACCAACGCGCTTGCGCTCGGCCCGGCGGTGCGGGAGCATGGCCTTGGCCACATGTCCGAGGCGGACCAGACCAAGACCCGCGACGTGGTCATCAAATACATGGACGCCAAGAACGTCCCGCCGATCGGTGCGTTGTTCACCAACCGCTTTGCCGGCAACGTCAAACTCTCGGCGGACGAGTGGGAGGCCGCCAACCGCATCAACGCCAGGTTCGATCCGGCCAAGACCTGATCGAAACGCCGCGACCTCCCGATTCCTCCTGGCATCCGTCAAGGACCGGCCCGCCACCCGTGTGGTGGCGGGCCGGGCACCCCGCCCATGGCCGATAAACCGATCCACGTCGACGTCAACGCCCTGCGCAAGGTCTATCAGACCCGGCGCGAGGAGATCGAGGCGATCCGCAGCGTCGACATGTCGGTCCATGAGAGCGAGTTCGTATCGATCCTGGGCCCCAGCGGTTGTGGCAAATCGACGCTGCTCATGGCGGTTGGCGGCCTGCTTCCGATCAGCGCGGGCACGATCACCATCCACGGGCAGCCGGTCACCGGGCCCCGGCCCGATACTGGGGTCGTCTTCCAGTCCCCGGTGTTGATGCCCTGGCGGACGATCGAGCGCAACGTCCTGTTCCCGGTCGAAAGTCTCGGGCTCAGGATCGGCGATTACAGGGCCCATGCCGAGGAGCTTCTGACCATGACCGGGCTGGACGGCTTCGGTGAGAACTTTCCTGCCGAACTGTCCGGCGGGATGCAGCAGCGCGTGGCGATCTGTCGGGCGCTGATCCACAACCCGAGCCTTCTGTTGATGGACGAGCCGTTCAGCGCGCTCGATGCGAT
>CAYFYS010000017.1:0-12331 GCA_964347365.1 uncultured Rhodospirillaceae bacterium
GACGATCGCGACCAACATGGCCGGGCGCGGCACCGACATCCAGCTCGGCGGCAACGCCGACGTGCAGACCACCCAGGAGCTGGCGCAGATCAGGGACGAAGATGCACGCACCCGCCGCGCGCCGGAGATCGCCGCACGCGCGGCGGGCGAGATCGCGCAGGCGCGCGAGATCGTCCTCCAGGCCGGCGGGCTCTGCGTCGTCGGCACCGAACGGCACGAGGCGCGGCGCATCGACAACCAGCTGCGCGGCCGATCGGGACGTCAGGGCGATCCCGGCCAGTCGCGCTTCTTCCTGTCGCTGGAAGACGACCTGATGCGCATCTTCGGCTCGGAGCGGATCGACGGCATGCTGCGCCGGCTGGGGCTGGAGGAGGGCGAGGCGATCGTCCATCCATGGATCAACAAGGCGTTGGAGAAGGCCCAGAAGAAAGTCGAGGAGCGCAATTTCGAGATCCGCAAGAACCTGCTGCGCTTCGACGATGTGATGAACGATCAGCGCAAGGTCGTCTACGACCAGCGCAAGGAGCTGATGCAGACCGAGGACGTCTCCCGGACCATCGCAGACATGCGCCACGAGGTGATCGGCGATGCCGTGACGCGCGCCATCCCGGAGCGCGCCTATCCGGAGCAGTGGGACATGGCCGTGCTGCACGAGGAGGTGCTGCGGCTGCTGGGCCTCGATCTGCCGGTCGGAGAATGGGCGAAGGAGGAGGGCATCGCCGACGAGGAGATCCGTGAACGCCTGATCGCGGCCGGCGACCGGCTGATGGCGGAGAAGGCGGCGAACTTCACGCCCGAGATCATGCGGATGGCCGAGAAGTCCATCCTGCTGCAGCTCCTCGACCAGAGCTGGAAGGAACATCTGCTCGCGCTCGACCACCTGCGCCAGGGGATCGGCCTGCGTGCCTACGGTCAGAAGGACCCGCTCAACGAATACAAGCGCGAGGCGTTCGATCTGTTCAACCGCATGCTCGATCAACTGCGCGAGACCACGACCGGGGTGATGTGCCATCTCGATCTGCAGATCCAGGGCCCGGGCGCATCGGGCGCCGACCACGAGGCCGCCGCGGCGCTCGAGGCTGGCGCAGAACCGGCGCTGCACCCCGCGGCCGTCCTCGCCCAGGGCCCGGCCGCGCGCCCCGCCGCTCTCGCCGGCGCGGGCATCGCCGGGATGATCGACGAGGCCCCGGAACACTGGACCTTCTACGAACCGCTCGGTCGTCACCTGGATCCGCGTGACCCCGCGACCTGGGGCAAGGTCCCGCGCAATGCGGCATGCCCGTGCGGTGCGGGTCGGAAATACAAGCACTGCCACGGCCGCGTGGGCTGAGCGTCCGGCCGCGCCCGGCCGGACGCGTCGAATTCCTTTCGAGTCGGGCCGCTTGCGTGGTATCCATCCATCGTTGACGGGCCGGGCCGGGTCGTGACCTGTCCGTCGAGACCCCCGACACGGGCGGGCCCGGCGGGACGTGGAAGTTCGATGCCGTCATGCGCATCCCCAGGGCGCTGCGCAATCTCATGCTGGTAGTGGCGCTGGCCGGCGTCGTCGGCGCGGGCGTTCTCGCCTGGGCGTTCCACCACTACGCCCGCGGGTTGCCCCCCTATGCGCAGCTTGCCGACTATCGGCCGCCGATGGTCAGCCGCATCCACGCCGGCGACGGCCGGCTGCTTGCCGAGTTCGCCACGCAGAAGCGGGTTTTTGTGCCGGTCGATGCGATCCCGCGCCGGGTCAAAGATGCCTTCATCTCCGCCGAGGACAAGACGTTCTACGACCATCCGGGGATCGATCTCCCCGGCATCTTCGCTGCGGCATACAAGAACCTCGTCCGGGCCGGCACCGACCGCCGGCCGGTCGGCGCATCGACGATCACCCAGCAGGTCGCCAAGAACTTCCTGCTGTCCAACGTCCTGTCGTACCGGCGCAAGATCAAGGAGGTCATCCTCGCCCTCAGGATCGAGCGTACGCTGACCAAGCAGCGGATCCTGGAGCTCTACCTCAACGAGATCTATCTCGGGCTCGGCTCCTACGGCGTGGCGGCGGCTGCGCTCAACTACTTCAACAAGCCGCTCGATGCGCTCACGCTCGCCGAGGCCGCCTTCCTCGCCGGGCTGCCCAAGGCGCCCAACAACTACAACCCGCACCGCCGTTCGAAGGCCGCGCGGGCGCGGCGCGACTACGTCATCGCCCGCATGTTCGAGGACGGAAGCATCACCGAGGCCGAAGCCGCCCGGGCGCGGTCCGGTCCGGTCGTGCTGCACGCGGCCGAGCCGATCGAAATCGCCAGGGCAGAATACTTCGTCGAGGAGGTCCGCCGCAGGCTCGCCGAGAAGTTCGGCGCCACCCAACTCTATGGCGGCGGGTTGTCGGTGCGCACCACACTCGATCCGCGCCTGCAGGCGATCGCCGACCGGGCGTTGCGCACAGGCATCATCGCTTATGATCGCCGGCACGGCTGGCGCGGGCCACTCGCCCGCGGCGATGCGGGCCTGCCGCTCGCCCCGCAGCTCGAGGCCCTCGCGCCGGCGGACCTGCCGGTGAGCTGGACGCCGGCCATCGTTATGCGCAGCCGCGGGAAGGCGGCCGTCATCCGGCTGGCCTCCGGCGAATCGGGCCGCATTCCTCTGGCCAGGCTCCAATGGGCGCGGCCGCGACTTGCCGACCGGGGGCCCGGCCGGCGGGTGCGCAGCGCTTCCGATGTGCTGGCACCCGGCGACATCGTCCTGGTCGAACGCGTCCGGCCACCGCAAAAGGCCGGTCGACAGGCTGCGCCCGCCGGGTCGGATTCGCGCGCGCCCGCCGATTTCGACCTGCGTCAGTGGCCCGATGTCGACGGCGGGCTGGTGGCGCTCGATCCCCATACCGGCCGTGTGCTCGCCCTGTCGGGCGGCTTCAGCTTCGCGACAAGCGAGTTCAACCGTGCCACCCAGGCCATGCGCCAGCCGGGTTCGGCCTTCAAGCCCTTCGTCTATCTCGCCGCGCTCGACAACGGGGTCACACCCTCCAGCATGATCCTCGATGCACCGGTCGTCGTCGACCAGGGGCCGGGCCTGGGCAAATGGAAGCCGACCAACTACACCAGACGGTTCTACGGGCTGAGTCCGATGCGGATCGGCATCGAGCGTTCGCGCAACCTGATGACCGTCCGGCTCGCCCAGCGGGTCGGCATGGACAAGATCGCCGAATACGCCGAACGCCTCGGCGTGGTCGATCGTCTTCCGCGCGTGCCGTCGATGGCACTCGGCGCGGGTGAGACGACGCTGCTCCGGCTGACGACGGCCTATGCGATCCTGGTCAACGGCGGCAGACGGATCGAGCCAACCTTCCTGGACCGGGTTCAGGACCGCAACGGACGCACGGTGTTCCGCCACGATGCGCGCGCCTGCGATGGCTGCGGCAACGTCGCCTGGACCGGGCAGGAGGAGCCCGCACCCCCCGATACCCGCGCGCAGGTCGCCGATCCGCGCAGCGCCTACCAGGTGGTCTCGATGCTGGAAGGCGCCGTTGCGCGCGGCACCGGGCGGAAGGTCCGCGCGGTCGGCAAGCCCGTCGCCGGCAAGACGGGGACGACAAACCAGAGCTTTGATACCTGGTTCGTCGGGTTCACGCCCGACCTTGTGGCTGGCGTCTTTGTCGGATTCGATACGCCGCGCTCGCTCGGTTTGCGCGAGACCGGCGCGAGCGTCGCCGCACCGATTTTCCGCGACTTCATGCAGGCCGCGCTGGAAGGCGAGCCTGCGACCCCGTTCCGCATCCCGCCCGGCATCCGGCTGGTCCGCATCGATGCCCGAACCGGTCTGCGCGCCCGGGCGGGTGGCGGCGAGGTGATCCTGGAGGCCTTCAAGCCGGGCACCGAGCCTTCCCGGCCCGGCGCGGTGCCGCGCGGCGCGGCCCCGGCCCGGACGATCCAGGCTACACCCGGCGCACGGCGCGACCTATATTGACAGCGCGCAACCCACCGGCCCCGGAGGCTGGCCGCGATGCGAGCCGAGATCGAATCCGTCCTGAGCGATATCGAGCAGTCCCTGGCGCTGCTGAGGAGGCATCTTTGACCCCGAAGCGGCGCGGGCGCGCCTGGACGCGCTGAACGCACGGGCGGAGGCGCCGGATCTCTGGAACGATCCCGGCAGCGCGCGCGAGGTGATGCGCGAGCGTACCCGGCTCGAAGATGCGCTCGCGCGCTATTGCGCGCTGGAGCGCGGTGCTGCGGAGAACCGCGAGCTGATCGCGCTGGGCGAAGCCGAGGACGATGCGGAGATCGTCGCCGAGGCCGAGGCCGCGCTGCACGCGTTGCGCACGAAAACGGCCCGGCTCGAGGCAGAAAGCCTGTTGTCGGGCGAGGCCGACGGCAACGACAGCTTCGTGGAGGTCCACGCCGGCGCCGGCGGCACCGAGTCCCAGGACTGGGCCGGGATGCTGGTGCGGATGTATGCGCGCTGGGCCGAGGCACACGGCTACACCGTCGAATGGATCGAGGAGAGCCCGGGCGAGGAGGCGGGAATCAAGTCGGCCACGCTGCGCGTAAGGGGCGGCAACGCCTATGGCTGGCTCAAGACCGAAAGCGGGGTCCACCGCCTGGTGCGCATCTCGCCCTACGACGCCAGCGCCCGGCGCCACACCAGCTTCGCCTCGGTCTGGGCCTATCCGGTGATCGAGGACGACATCGCCATCGCCATCGAGGAGAAGGACCTGCGGATCGACACCTACCGCGCCTCGGGCGCCGGCGGCCAGCATGTCAACCGCACCGACAGCGCGGTGCGGATCACCCATCTGCCGACCGGGATCGTCGTGCAGTGCCAGAACGACCGGTCGCAGCACAGGAACCGGGCGGCCGCCTTCGCGATGCTCCGCGCCCGGCTCTACGAACGGGAGTTGCAGCGCCGCGAGGCCGAGGCTCAGGCCGAACACGAGGCGAAGTCCGAGATCGGCTGGGGGCGCCAGATCCGCTCCTACGTCCTGCAGCCTTACCAGCTCGTCAAGGACCTCAGGACGGATGTCGAGAAGGGCAACCCGCAGGCCGTGCTCGACGGCGACCTCGACGACTTCATGGCCGCCGCGCTGGCGGTGCGCCTGGGTGCCCAATCGACCGCGCAGGCTTCCACGGCGCGCAAGCCCCCTCGATGACACCGATGCGCCCCGCGATCGTCGCGGCCGCATCGGAGGGACGGCTGGGCCGCCCGACGGTGAAGAATGCATTTGTCGCCGCATCGGCCAGGCGCTAGCTTGCGGCCATGGAACAGTGCACGCGCATGCTCCTGGGCGCGGACCGATGACCGGCATCGAACGCGCCAACGGCCACCGACCCCTCGGGGTGCTGGATGTCCTGCACCCGGCCCTGCAGGGTGCGCCCCACCCCGATCCGGACAAGCTCGACTACGATCTGGAGCGCGCGCTCGGCGCAGTCGTGAAGCTGCATGCCGAGGTGCCGGCCAGCGCGTTCACCGCCACGGTGCTCGGCACCGAGCGCGAGGGGAGCGGCGTGCTGATCGATGCCGACGGGCTGGTGCTGACCATCGGCTATCTGGTCAGCGAGGCCGAGACCGTCTTTCTGATCGGGCGTGACGGCCACACGGTCAATGCCGAGCCGGTGGCCTATGACCACGAGACTGGCCTCGGCTTGGTCCGCGCCCTGAAGCCGCTCGATGCCACGCCGATCGAGATCGGCCGCTCGGAGACGCTGGCCGAGGCCGATCCGGTGGTTGTCGCCTCGTTCGGCGGACCGAGCCATGCGATCGCCGCCCAGGTGGCCTCGGTCCACGAATTCGCCGGCGCCTGGGAATACATGCTGGAAGAGGCGATCTACACCGTGCCGATGCACCCCTACTGGGGCGGCGCGGCGCTGATCGACCGGACCGGCAGGCTGGTCGGCACCGGCTCGCTTTATATCGAACACTCGGTGGATGGCGGCGATGCGGTGCCGGGCAACATGTTCGTGCCCATCGATCTCCTGGCGCCGATCAAGGGTTCAATGATCCGGACCGGGCGCGCCGGGCGCGCGGGACGGCCCTGGCTTGGCATGTATGTCGGCGAGGCGGCGGGCCGGCTGGTCGTCACCGGGGTGGCGCCCAACGCCCCGGCCGACCAGGCCGGCATGGAGCCGGGCGATGTCGTCTTGTCGCTGGAAGGCGTTGCCGTGCGCGGGCTCGGCCATTACTACCGTACCCTGTGGGAGGCCGGCGGACCCGGCACGGCGTTGCGGTTCACGGTGCTGCGCGACGACGACGTGCTGTCGGTGCGGGTGAAATCGGGCGACCGCTACGCGTATCTAAAGCTGCCGCGGCGCCACTGAGTAGCGGCGGGCTGCGACGGCCCGCAGGCGATCGCGAACACCCCTCACGGCCGGGACGCAGCGCGCCGCGCCGGTTCTTCGACGATGGCTGTGAAACGCGCCCGCACACATGCGGCGACATCGATGCAGCGGTGTTCGAGCGCGGCGAAGTTCCGGGCGCCGGCGAGATGGGCGATGAAATCCCGTCGCCCGGCGGAGACCTCGCCCCCGCCCGAATCGCCACCGAAAGCGAGCCGCAAGACACCCTGCAGCCGACGCCACAGCCCGATCGCCTCGATCAGCTCGGCCGCGACGCCGCGCTCCAGCACGCCCGCAGCAGCCAGCCGGGCCAGGGCGTCCGCGGTATTGGGCGCCAGCACGTCGGGGTGCGCGGCGGCGTGCCGGAGTTGGAGATACTGGGCGATGAACTCCACATCGATCAGCCCCCCGCGATAGTGCTTGATCGCCCACCAGTCCCGGGCGCGGTGCTCGCGGGCCATCCGCGCGCGCATCTCCCAGACCGCTTGCACCAGCGCGGCCGCATCGCGCTCGGCGGTGAGCAACTGCCTGATTCGCGCCTCGATCCGGGCGGCCAGGCCGGTCGGCGCGGTGATCACCCGGGCGCGGGTAAGCGCCATATGCTCCCACGTCCAGGCATCGCTGTTCTGGTAACAGGTGAACGCTTCCAGCGAAGTCGCGATGGGGCCGGACGCGCCGGCCGGACGCAGCCGCATGTCGATCTCGTAGAGCCGGCCCTCGGCGGTGGGCGCGGTCATGGCGCCGATCAGCCTCTGGGACAGCCGCGCGAAATAGGTCGGGCTCGGCAGCTTCCTGGCACCGTCGGAGTGGACGAGCGCAGCCGGCGCGTCGTAGACGAACATCAAATCGAGATCGGAGCCGACCGTAAGCTCCGCCCCGCCGAGCTTGCCGAAGGCCACGACCGCGAACGCGCCACCCGGCACTGCGCCGTGGGAACGTGCGAAATCGCGGAAGGTTGCCGGCAGGATCCCGCGGACCACCGTCGCTGCGATGTCGGACAGGACCGGAGCGGCATCTTCGACGGTAATCCTGTCGTCGAGAATCCGGGTGCCGACCTGGAAGATGCGGTCGTTGTTCCAGCGCCGGGCGAGGTCGAGTACGTCCTGGAAATCGCGGGCCTGGGAGAGTGCGCCTGCCAATGCCTGCGCCAGGGCGGCCTCATCGGGCGGCGCTTCAAAGAAATCGCCGCTGAGCACGCCGTCGAGCAGGATGGGATGGCGGCTCAACCAGTCGGCAAGCCGCGGCGCGCTGCCCATGATCCGGGCCACCAGCCCGAGCAGAGCCGGGTTGTTGCCGAACAGCGACAGGAGCTGGACGCCCGCGGGCAGCGCCCTCAGGAAGTCGTCGAACTTCAGCAGCGCCGCATCCGGGTCGATGGTGCGCGAGAAGTTCTCCAGGATCGCCGGGATCAGCTCAGTCAGGAGCTCGCGGGCCCGCGCGCTGCGGGTTGCGGCATAGCGCCCATGATGCCAGATCCGGATGCGGCTTGCGACCGTGATGGGATCGCAGAAGCCCAGACGCTCCAGCGTTTGGAGCGTCTCCGGGTCGTCCTCGGCGCCGGTGAAGACCAGGTTGCCTGGTCCCGACAAGTCGGGCGTCTTCTCGAACAGCACCGCATAGTGCGACTCCACGGCGCGCAGCTCCTTCAGGAGCGCCGCAGCGAACGCATCGGCGCTGTCGTGGCCCATCATCGCCGCGATCGTCTCGAAGGCCGCCGCGTCGTCGGGAATCGAATGGGTCTGCTGGTCGTCGACCATCTGCAGCCGGTTCTCCAGCCGGCGCAGGAAGCGATAGGCCTGGATCAGCCTGCCGCTGACGATCGATTCGAGCCGCCCAGCGGCGGCGAGCGCGCGCAGCGCCTCGCAGGTTGCGCGCGGGCGGAGCTCCGGGTACCTCCCGCCCCAGATGAGCTGCTGGGTCTGGGCGAAGAACTCGATCTCGCGGATGCCGCCGCGGCCGAGCTTGATGTCGTGCCCGGCCACGGCAATGGACGCGCCGCCGCGCAGGGCGTGGATTTGGCGCTTGATCGAATGGATATCCTGGATCGCGGCGAAATCGAGGTTCCTGCGCCACACGAACGGACGCAGAATCTCAAGGAACGCCGCGCCGGCGGCGATGTCGCCGGCCACCGGCCGTGCCTTGATCATCGCCGCCCGCTCCCAGTTCTGGCCGGCGCTCTCGTAATAGGCCTCCGCCGCGCGGGTCGAGATCGCCACCGGCGTCGAGCCGGGATCGGGCCTCAGCCGCAGATCGGTGCGGAAGACGAAGCCGGCGGCAGTACGCTCGGCCATCAGCCGGACCAGGTCCCGGGTCATGCGGACCATGCATTGCTGCAGGCTGGTCTTGCCGGTGTACCGGGCGATCTCCTCGTCGTAGAGCACGATCAGGTCGATATCGCTCGAATAGTTGAGTTCACGGCCGCCGAGCTTGCCCATGCCGAGAACGATCCAGCCCGAGCCGCGCGCCGGGTCCGCGCCGTCCACCTCCCCGGCGAGCGTGCCAGCGGCCACCGCCTTGGCGATCAGGTGACGGACCGCAAGGCCGAGCGCCTGTTCGGCAAATGTACTCAACCCTTCCCCGACCTGCTCCACCGACCACAGCCCCGAAAGATCGGCCAATGCGCTCGCCAGCGCGGATCGTCTCTTGGCGAGTCGCAATGCGTTCATTATCTCGTCGGTACCGGTATGCTGCGGCGAAAGGGCGTTCAGTGTCGCAAGCGCGCGCTCCCATGCCGATCCAGGGCCGTCGGCAAGCAAGGTGCAGGCGAACCCGATGTCCCGGACAGCGCATTGCGTCAGATACGGGCTGTTCCTGAAGATCGTCGACAGGATCGCGCGGCCATCGACGTCCCCGGCGATCGCCCGGGCGTGCGCGGCGGTTTCGCCGCCGGCGACCTCCGCGGCCTCCTCCCAGCGCTGGAACGCCGGCCCCATCGCTGCCTCGTCGGTCAGGTGGGGTCGGATCGCGGCCTCGGTGAGGAAGTCGCGCGCGATGATCGTCAATCGGATCCCTCCCGATGGCCATGTCTGCGCGAGCGCCGGCCGGAAAGGTGAGGAGCCGAACCGCGAGGGTCAAGCGGCCCGGCGGCTTCCATGATCCGCCGGCTCGCCCACATCGGCATGGACCTCGTTCTGGTGGGGCTGCTCGCCGCCGGCGGGCTGGCCGGGTTCGGCGCCTGGCGGCTGTCGCAGGGGCCGGTCTCTCTCGGTTTCGTCAAACCATATTTCGACCAGGCCCTGGCCCGGATCGCGATGCCCCACAGGGTCGCGCTCGACGATGTCGTGCTCACCTGGGGAAGCTGGCGCCGGCCGCTGGAAATCCGCGTGGTCGGGCTCAGCGTCGGCGGCACGCAGGGCGCGGTGCTGGCGAGGATCCCCGAAATCTCGGTCAGCCTCGCCTTCCGACCGCTGCTGGGCGGCGAGATCCGGCCGAGTCGCGTCGCCTTGATCGGCCCGGAGATCACCCTCACGCGGCAGCAGGACGGCTCGACCACGCTCGGCCTTTCCGCCCCGGGCGGCTCGATCATGCCGCTGAGGCTGGCCGCGCTGACGGACCGGGGTGAGGGTGCGGACGTCTGGGCGGGGCTCCGGCGGATCGGCATCCATCGTGCGCGCCTGCGGATCGAGGATCGGCGGCGCGGCCCGGTCTGGACGGCGTCCGACGCCACCGCGACGATCGTCAGGGACGACAACGGATCGCGGGGCAGGTTCGCGTTCGAAGCCCGGCTCGGCCGGGCGCGGGCTTCGGTCAACGGCACGCTCGGCCGGGACGCGGCCAGCGGGACGATCGATGTCATCGCCGATATCCGCGGCGCAAGGCCGGACCTGTTCGCCGACGAGCTGGCCACGACGGTTCCGGCGATGGCGCATCTGCGGGGGCTGGCGGTCCCGATCGGTGGCAAGCTGAGCGCGCGGATGGACCCGCAGGGAGTTTTGGAGGCTGTTCGCTTCGCGCTCCACGGCAATGCCGGCACGGCTGCCCACGCCGCGTTGGGCCGTCACGTGTTCAGCCTTGCTGCGTTCGACACCGCGGGCGCCTTCGAGCCCGGTTCCGGTCTTGTGCGATTCGACCGTCTGGAGATCGATCTCGGCGGCCCGCAGCTTTCGCTCACCGGCAGGATCGACGGCATCGGCAAGGAGGTTCTGGTCTCGGCCGTTGCGGGTCTCCGCGGGATGGGGCTGGAGGCTCTGCCCCGCTGGTGGCCGGAGGGCGTGGCACGGGGCGCCAGGACGTGGATTGCCGAGAACCTCGACCGCGGCGGGATTGAGGATCTGAACGCCGACTTCGCCGTGCGGTTTCCAGCGGCAGACGCTGCGCCGCAGCTCGTGCGCGCCATGGTCACGCTCGCTCTGAGACGTGCGCGGGTCCACTATCTGCGCGGCCTGGAGCCGGTCGTCGATGCCGACGCCTCGGTGGAGATCGGACTGGATCGGGTAGAAATCGCCATCAAGAGCGGTCTCCTGCGCGACCTCGCGGTGAGGGACGGTGCGGTCTCCATCACCGGCCTGTCCGAGGGCGAGACCTGGATATCGGTGGACACCGCGCTCCGCGGGCCGTTGCGGAGCGCTCTGGAAATCCTCGATCACCCGCGCCTGGGCTACGCCAGCCAGGTGGGGCTGCACCCCGCCCGCGTGTCCGGCCGCGCGACCACGCGCATCCTCGCCCGGTTCCCGGCCATCGCGACACTGGCCTTCGACGACGTTGCGATCAGCGCCCAGGCGCGCTTCGAAGCCCTGTCGATCTCCGAAGCCTTGTCCGGGCACGATCTCGCCGGCGGCGCGTTCTCCGGTGCGATCGACAGCGACGGCATGCGGATTTCCGGCAAGGCCCGGATCTCCGGGATCGCCGCCGAGATCGATTGGCGCGAACGTTTCGACGCTCCGGGGCCGTTCCGCAGCCGCTATGAGGTTCGCGCACGTCTGGACGAGGCCGATCGCGCGCGGCTCGGTGTCGATCTGGCGCCGATCGTGGCCGGGCCGGTCGATGTGACGACCGCCTACGTCATCGCCGCCGATGGCGCGCGATCGGCCTCGGGCAGGCTGGATCTGGGCGGCGCGATGCTGAAGATCGCCCCGTTGGAATGGCATAAACCGCCGGGGCGGGGCGCGGAGGCGACGTTCGAGCTGGCCTATGAGGGTGACCGGCTGCGCTCGGTTCGGCTTACGCGCATCGCGGCTGCCGATCTGAAGGCTTCGGGCACCGTCACGACGACGCGCGAGGGTGCCATCGCCGCGATCGACGTCGCGCGGCTGGAGATCGGCGAGCGGATCGATCTGGGCGGGCGCATCGTCCGTGACGGCCCGGCGGGATGGCGGGTCGATGTGGCCGGGCGGCGCTTCGACGCCGCGACGCTGGCCCGTCGGGCGGGCGAATCCTTCGGCGCTGCGCTCCCATCGGTGCGCGTGAGCGCAGCGGTGGAGCGTCTGGATCTGCGTCCTGGTCAGCACATCGCCGCCGCGCAGGTGGAATTGCGGCGTGACCGGGACGGGTGGCGAACGATCCGGATCGCGGGCCGTTTTCCCAACGCCGCGCCGATCGAGATCGGCTATGTCGCCGGCCGGGCGGGGGGGCGGCTGAGAATCGACAGCCAGGATGCCGGGCGGACGTTGCGGGCCTTCGGCGTCCTGGACCATATCCGCGGCGGAAGGCTGTCGCTCCACGCCGAACAGCCGATCCGGCTGGCGCGCGCGCCATGGCGCGGCCGGCTTGTGGTCCGCGGGTTCGTGCTCGCCGATACACCCGCGCTCGCGGCCGCTCTCGGCGTGGCCTCGTTGGGGTCGTTGAAGAAAAGCCTCGACGGGAACGGCCTGTTGTTCCGCCGGCTGGAGCTTCCGTTCCGCTACGACGGCGCCCGGCTGATCATCAGGAACGGCACGGCGCTGGGCCACGAGTTCGGCATGACCGGGCGCGGAACGATCGATCTGGAAGGCAAGGTGATGGACGTCCGCGGCACGCTCGTGCCTGCCTATACGATCAACGCCGCGCTGGGCCACATCCCCGGCGTCGGGCTCCTGTTCTCACCGGAG
>CAYFYS010000018.1:0-12305 GCA_964347365.1 uncultured Rhodospirillaceae bacterium
CGTGCCGCGCAATTTGGGCGGGCTGGGCATGGTCTTCCAGTCCTATGCGATCTGGCCGCACCTGGATGTGGCGGGCAACGTCGCCTATCCGCTGACCGTGCGCGGGCGGCGCCGGGCGCTCGGCCGCGCCGAGATTGACCGGCGCGTGCGCGCGTTGCTGGAGGTGATCCGGATCGCGCACCTGGCCGGGCGCAAGGCCACCATGCTGTCCGGCGGCCAGCAGCAGCGGCTGGCGATGGCGCGCGCTTTGGTGATGGAGCCGCCGGTGCTGTTGCTGGACGCGCCGCAGTCGACCCTCGACACCAGGCTGCGGGAGGATCTGCGCCACGAGCTGACGGCGCTGCAGGAGCGGCTGGGATTGACGTCGGTCTATGTCACCCACGACCAGTCCGAGGCGCTGGCGATGTCGTCTTCCATGGCGGTGATGCGCGAGGGCGCGATCGAGCAGGCTGGCACGCCGGTGGAACTCTACGACTATCCGCGCACCCGGTTCGTGGCTGCGTTTCTGGGGGCGGCAAACCTGCTCGATGCCCGGGTCCGCGCCCGGTCGGACGGCGATGCGGACATGTTCCGCTTCGTGCTGGAAACCGGTTGGGGCGCGCGGTTCGAGGCGGTGGGACGCCACCCCTTCGCCGCCGGGGACCGCATCACCGCCGCGCTGCGCCCCGAGGGCGTCCGGCTCGCCCCGGCGCGCGCGGACGCTGGCGCCGATCCGTGGCGCGGCAGGGTCCAATCCGTCCAGTTCCTGGGCGATGCAATGGACTACCGGCTGGGGGTCGGCGGTCTGACGCTGCGCGCCCGGCGCGACCGCGCCCGTCGCTTTGCGGTCGGCGATCCGGTCACGATCGCCTTGCGGAGCGAGGCCTGCACCGTGCTCGCCGACTGAAAGCCGGCGCGGTCACGGCGTCCCGGCCTTGTCCGACTTGCAGATCTCCAGCACGTTCCAGTCGTGGGTGGGCAGGATGATCCCGGCGCGCGACTTGATGTCGATCAGCGCGCGACGCATCGACTCCAGATCGTAGTAGAGCCCGGGCATGATCTCCTTTTCGATGTTGAGCGCGACCTTGCGCGCGATGTCGCCGATGATCGCCACCGTTCCGCTGGCGGTCTCGACATAGATGCACTGGTGGCCCGGGGTGTGCGAGTTGGCGTAGAGCACGCAGCGGATGCCCGGGCAGGGCTCGTAGTCGCCCTCCATCAGATCGACGCGGCGCCACAGCGGATCGACCAGCGCGGCAACGTCTTCCCGGTCGAAGAACAGCCCCTTGCCGCCGATCTCCAGGGCCTCCGGACCCATCGGCGCGGCCGCGGCCATCAACTCGCTGCGCTGCAACACGAAGCGCGCGTTGGGCAACAGCTCGCAGCCGCCGGCGTGATCGTAATGCAGATGGGTCAGATGGACCTCTGCGATGTCCTCGGGCGCGTAGCCGTGGGCGGCGAGCTGGGCGGCGATCGTCTGATCCGGCCCGACGGTGTGCGGACCCAGCCGGTGGACCTCCATCGCGCGCGCTGCGCTGCGCATGCCGGTGTCGATCAGCAGCGGGCCTTGCGGTGCGCCTTCGATGAGGAAGGCCAGAATCGGCACCGACGAGGCGCCGCTTTCCTTGGTCAGGCTCCAGAAGACGTCGAGCACGTCCGGGACGACGGCCTCGCCCAGCAGCAGCGGTGTTACGTGGTAGGCCATGGCGCAAACCTCCGGTCACTATGCGTCCAACTGCGGCGCCGCGCCGCGGTCATCAATAACCGCTCACCAGCCACGGCGCGAAGATGATCGCCACCAGCACGAGGAACATCACTACGGCGAACGGCGCGGCGCCGATGAAGATGTCCGACAGCGAGATCGCCTCGTCATCGAGGGTGCTCTTGATCACGTAGGCCGATAGCCCCAGCGGCGGGGTCAGCAGCCCGATCTCGACCGCGATCACGGTCAGGATGCCGAACCAGACCAGATCGACCTCGTAGCCGCCGACCAGCGGCAGGAAGATCGGGATCATGATCAGCATGATCGAGATGCCGTCCAGGATGGTGCCCATGACCACGATGATGACGGCATAGAAGATCAGCAGGGTGAAAAAGCCGAGATCCAGCCCGTTGACGAACGTATCGATAAACGGCGGAACCCCGGACAGCGCCAACAGGCGAGTATAGATGTTGGCCGCGATGATCAGCATCAGGATCGAAACGGTGATGTGCCCGGTCTCCACCAGGACCTGCCAGATCTTCTGCCGGGTGAGCTTGCGCCGGGCAAGGGCGAGGATCAGCGCGCCGAGCGCACCGACCGCGCCCGATTCGGTAGGCGTGAACCAGCCGAGATAGATCCCGCCGATCACCGCGAAGACCAGCGCGGCCAGCGGCCACAGCCGCAGGATTGCGGCCAGCCGCGAGCCCGGCGCGGAGTCGTCCGGATCCGGTGTCGGGGTCGCGGCATGCGCGCCGGCGTCCATCACGATGCCGGGCGCAAACGTGGCCATGCCCAGGATCGCCACGGCGAAGGCGAGCGACAGCAACAGGCCCGGAACGATCCCGGCGATGAACAGATCGCCGATCGACTGCTCGGCGAGGATGCCGTAGACGATCAGCAACAGGCTCGGCGGGATCAGCATGCCCAGGACCGAGCTCCCGGCCACGACCCCCACGGCGAACCGCGGCCGGTAGCCGAGCGCGATCATCTGGGGGACCGCAAGCTTGGTGAACACCGCCGCCGAGGCGACCGAGATCCCGGTCACGGCCGCGAACACCGCGTTGGCGGCCACCGTGGCGATGCCCAGACCGCCGCGGATCCGGCGCATGAACATGTTGGCCGCAACATAGGCGTCCTTGCCGAGATCGGAGACGCTGACCAGCAGACCCATCAGGACGAACAGCGGGACGACGCCGAAGACGTAGCCGGCCACTGTGTCGTATGCCGCAATCGCCAGCAGCTTGGTCGCCAGGGTGAGGCTGCCCTTGAGCACCCACACCCCGGCAAGCGAGACCAGGCAGAGCGCGACCGCAACGTGCATGCCGAGATAGATCAGGACCAGTATCGCGCCGATCGAGACCAGCCCGATCTCCACGCCGGTCATTTGAGCATTTCCGCAAGCCGCTTCGGATCGTCCGGCGGCGCGGGCCGCATCCAGCCGCAGACAACGCCGAAATCGCGGCAGGCGAACAGGCAGTACTGGATGGCCGCGACCACGCATCCGATCAGGATGATCAGGCGCACCGGCCAGACCGGGTAGCTGACATAGCCCTGGATCCCGACATATTCGCCCGTCGCCCAGGCTTCGAGGAAGAACGGCTGGCTGGCGTGGTAGAGCAGGACGAACAGCGCCGCGCCGGCCAGGTTGAATACCAGGGTGATCCCGTGGGAGGTGCGCGCAAGCCGCACCCGGAGCATGCGCAGCAGGCCGTCAGAGCGGGTCATGCGGCCCGATCTCAGGGTGTGGCCGAGCTGGATGAACACGATCGCAACGATCGACAGCTTCACCAGTTCCGGTACGCCGCGCAGCGGCAGGTTGAGCGCCGTACGGCCCACGATGTCGATATTGATGATCAGCATCAGGGCGAAGATCCACAGGCTGCCCAACGAGTTGAGCACCGAGACCACACCCTCGAAGGTCAGTGCCCGCCGCCAGGCGGCCGGCCGCGGGCGGTGCGCACCCTCACCCATGGCCGATCCGGTGCGCACCCGCGCCGCCGGACGGGAGGCGGACGTGGCGATCCGCCCGTGACGGATGCCGCCCCAGGCCTATTCCCTGTCCCAGTCGCGCACCAGCGGCACGCCGTAGCTGCGCAGCTTGTCCATGTAGGCCTTCAGCACCTTGCGGCCGGCGAAGCCCCTGCGCTCGGCGCGCGCGGCCCATTGCTGGGCGATGTTCGGCATCGCCTTCGCCCAGGCCGCCTTCTGGTCGGCCGGCAGCTGCGAGAACTGCGTGCCCTCCTCGGCCATCTTCCGCTCGAAGGTGTCTACCAGCCGGGTCATGGTCTCGTCCTGCGCGGTGCGGTAGTCGAGCGCGGCCTCGCGCATCGCCCTGCGGACCACCTCCGGCAGGCGGGCCCAGACGGTCTTGTTGACCGTCACGCCGCCGCCCGGCATGGCGCCGAAATTCACCTTGGTCGCATAGGGCGCAACCTCGTGCAGCTTGTTCGGGTAGTAGCCGGTGGTAAACGCGATCAGACCGTCATAGACCCCGGTCTTGAGGTTGTTGAAATGGACCGAGAAATTGCCCTGGACGGGGACGATCCCGATCGGGGCCTCCCACAACGAGACCGCGCCGGCGCCGGCCAGCTTGCGGCCCCTGAGGTCGGCCAGCGTTCGGACCGGGAACTTGGTCAGCAGGTAAAAGGTATCAAAGCCGATCGGTGCGACAAAAACCTGGCCGTGCTTCTCCCAGGCGCCCGACATCTCCGGCAGTTCTTCGTGCAGCTCCTGGAAGATCCGCAAGGTCAGCCCGAGATCGTCGGAGCCGAACGGCGCCATGTAGGCGACGTTCTGAAGCGGCAGCTTCGCCTGTTCGAACAGGGAATAGACGATGCCGAGATCGGCGATGCCCTCCTCGATCGTCTCCAGCGTCCCGCCGACCTTGGAGAGCGTTCCGCCATAGGCCTGGGTCCAGTTGATCTCGTGGCCGGAGCCGGCGAGCCTGGCGTCCACGCCCTTGATGAAGACGGTTCTGGTCAGCCCGACCCAGGGCAGGTGCAGGCCCTGGGCGGCAGCGAAGGTGAGGTTGAAGGCCCTGGCCTGGGCGGTGCCTGCCCAGAGCCCCACCGCCACGCCGATCAAGGCCGCCAGCGGCCGCATTCCGAAACGCATGTGATCCCTCCTGCGTTTGACCCTTGAGCTTGATCGCGTTTTCCCGCGCTGTCCAGCGCGACGCCCCGACCCCGATTTCGAAACTTCGGCTCAGTGGGAGATCAGTACCGGGCGGGTCATTGCGCTCAACAGCGTCCGGGTGACGCCGCCGAACACCCATTCCTGCAGCCGGGAATGGCCGTAGGCTCCCATGACGATCAGATCGGCGCCGAAATCCGATGCCCGCGACAAGATGAGCTCGCCCACCTCGATATCCTCGACATGGGTCTTGTTGGCCTCCGCCTGCACCCCGTGGCGCGCAAGGAAAAGGGCGATGTCCGCACCGGGCAGTTCGCCATGCGCGCCGCCCTGGTCGGGGTTGACCGCAAGCACGGTCACCGCATCGGCCGCGCGCAGCAGCGGCAATGCGTCGTTGACTGCTCGCGTCGCCTCCCGGCTTGCGTTCCAGCACACCAGGACGCGCTTGCCGATGTCGTGATAACTGCCGTATGCCGGCACCACGATCACCGGCCGCGCGGCCATCATGGCCACCATGCTCGGCAGTTCCGCCCCGGCGGCGCGCTGCTGCGGGCTGTCCTGGCCGACGATAGTGACATCGGCGTAGCGCGCATGGAGCCCCACCGCCCGCGCGGTCTCGCCGTTCGCCGTGCGCCACTCGCCGTTGACGCCGTTGCGGGTCGTGTGTCCGACAAACCGCTCCTCGGCCGCCCCGGCATCCTCCTCGCCGCGCGTGCGCTGGGCTTCCACCAGCTCCGCCGGTATGTAGGCCGACGCCGCCTGGATCGGCAGATAGGGGTTGGGGATCACGTACAGCCCCGCCAGATGGGCATCGTGGGCAAGGGCGAGCTCGCAGGCGATGTCCAACCGTGCGTCCAACCGGTCGTCGAGGGCGACATGGCAGAGGATGGTCTTCAGGCTCATGGCGTGTCTCCTGACCCGCAAGGATGAAGGGAAGGCCGCCAGGCGCCGCTGCACGGGTGCGCCGGCCCCGCGCGCGTCAACCGGCCTCCCCGAGCGACGCCGGGTCGGCGCTCTCGCCCGCGCGCGCCGTGTCGACGCGGCACGTCGGCTCGACGCCGGCGGTCTCGGCCAGACGCGGCCGGTCGTCGATCCGCAGCCGCTTGCGCGACAGCGTCGCGATCCCGCGCTCGCGCAGCACGCGGAGGGTGCGGCAAACATGGACCGCGGTCAACCCCAGCGCGTCGCCGATATGCTCCTGCGTCGGCGGAAAACCGATCGCGGTGCGGTCGCGTTCGCCGGTCGCAGCGCGGGCCCGCGCGTCCAGCCGCAGCAGCAGATGCGCCACCGCCTCGATCGCGCTCCGGCGGCCGGCATCGACCAGCGCGTCCTGGGCGCCCTGCACCGAAGCGGCCATGCGCGTCATCAAGGCCTCGCCATAGCCGGGACTGCCGGCCAGCATCGCCGGCAGTCCGGAACGCGGCAGCACGGCGACGGCCGCCTCGGTGAGCGCCTCGGCGGTATGGGCCGCGCCGGCCCGGGCGAGGGTGAACGCACCGCACACATCGCCTGGCAACAGAAAGTCGAGGATCTGGCGGCGCCCGTCCTCCAGGACATGGTGCAGGAACACCCAGCCCTCGATGACGGTGAAGATCGCCTCGTTGCGCCCGCCCTGGGCGTAGAGCGTCCCGCCCGCCGGGACCAGTCGATATTGCGGCGCAACCGGCGGCGCCCCGCCATGCGGCGGGGGATCGGCCCAGAACGGCTCGCAAGGCGGCACGAACGCCGGCTCGTCTGCCCTGGCCATGAACCCCCTCCGTTCCCGACGAAGCCCCGTGCGCTGCGGCGCCGCCGGTCGTGAAGTCACAGCCGCCTGTCGTGGTCGGTCTGCGCGGCATCGAATCGTTTCGCAAGCGATTGTAGCACGCCCCGACGCAGCGGTGCATCCTCCGCGCCGTGGCGGCGTTCCGGACCGCGCGCCGGCACGCCGCCCGGACCGGGCTCAGAGACCGCCGGAGGGCACCAGCGGCCGCTTCGCGCGATGGTCCTTGACCTCCTTCACGCCGTCGATCTCCTGGGTGAGGATCCTGGTGGCGGGGATCTCCTCGCTCGTCCCCACCGTGCCCCAGAGTTCGACCACGCCCTCACGTACGGTCACGGTGGTCGAGCCCGCGCTTGCCCAGCTCTGTTCGGCGAGGCGCTTCTCGACTGCGGAGCGGATCGTCCTGTCGTCGCTGTCCACGCCGAGCGCTGCGGCCGGCGCGGCGGCGATCTCGCGCACGATGTTGGCCCGGCTGACGATCCCCACCACCTTGCCCTGGCGCAGTACGGGTACGCGCTTGACGTGGTTGCGCTCCAGCGTCTCGGCGATCTGCGACAGCGTCGCCTCCTCATCGACCGCGACGACGGCGGTGGTCATGACGTCGCGCGCGCACTTGCCGTGCGTCCTGGTGTACTCCTCTGCGGCCTTGCCGGGGTCCCTGAACATCCTCAGCCACCACGAACCCGCCGGCCGATCGGTGCCGATCTCCGCCCGGTGCAGCAGATCGCCCTCGCTCACGATGCCGCGCAGCGTGCCGTCGGCATCGACCACCGGCACGGCGCTGATGTTGCGCTCCACCAGGATCGCTGCGACCTGCGAGATGGATTCGTCGGGCGGCACGGTCACGACACGGGTCGTCATGATGTCCTTTGCCTGCATGGCGGTGCTCCACGGTTTTCCGGCTCCGGGGCCAGTCTCTCGCGGCGTCGGCGCCGCCACATTGATCTGGATCAACCGGGCTGGGCGCCCGCCCCGCCGCGCGTGCCCATGGCGTGGCGGATCAGGACCCGCTTGAGCGGCGGCAGGCGATTGACGGCCGCAAGGCCGAGGCGGCGGCCGCGGCGAAGCGGCAGCCGGTCGTTGGAAAACAGCCGGTTGAGACCGTCGGTGAGGGCCAGCATCGCGAAATTGTCCGCCCGGCGCCGCCGCGCATACCGGGCAAGCAACGCCGCCCCGCCGGGGTCGAGCCCGAGCGCGCGGGCATCGACGATCACCTCTGCCAGGGCGGCAACGTCGCCGATCCCGAGATTGAGGCCCTGGCCCGCGATCGGATGGATGGCGTGCGCGGCATCGCCGATGAGCGCCAGACGGTCGCGCGCGTAGCGCTCGGCGAGCGTCAGGGCCAGCGGATAGGAGAACACCGGCCCGGCGAGCGCGAGCGCGCCGAGATAATCGGTGAACCGGATGGCGAGCTCGGCTTCGAACACCGGCCGCGGCAGGGCAAGGATGCGGCGCGCGACATCGGCCCGTTCGGTCCACACGATCGAGGATCGCCGCCCGGTCATCGGCAGGATCGCGAACGGCCCGGCGGGCAGGAAGCGCTCCTGGGCGATGCCGCGATGCGGACGGTCATGGGAGATGGTGGCGACGATGCCGGTCTGGTCGTAGGCGATCTCCAGCGCCTTGATGCCCGAAAGCCGGCGCAGGGCGGACGCCCGGCCGTCGGCGGCCACCGCCAGGGCGCCGGTCAGGACCACACCGTCGTCCAGGCGCACCCTGGCGCAGGACGGGCCGGCCACGATGCCGGTGACCGCGCGGCCGTCGTGCAGCCGCACGACCGCCAGCCCGGCGAGCGTATCCAGCAGCGCGCGCCGGATCCATCGGTTCTCGACGATGTGGCCGAGCGCCTTGGCCCCCACATCGCTGCGGTCGAAGTGGACGAAGTGCGGCGAGGCGTTATCGGAGACCCGGATCGCCGCGATCGGCTGCGCTTCGCCGGCCAGGCGGTCCCACGCCCCGATCGCCTCGAAGACCGCGCGCGCAGACGGTGCGACCGCCGAGACCCGCCCGTCGAACGTCCCCGCGCGCATGGCTGCACGCGGCGTGCGCTCGACAACCGCGACGCGCACGCCGGCCGCACCCAACGTGGCGGCAAGCGCGAGCCCGACGATCCCGCCGCCGACGATGACGATCCCGTCGTCCATGTCCCGGGTCCTTTCGGATCGGCGCCGCGGACACCCCTGTCGGGATCCGGCGCGGTCGCCTTCCGGGTCCATCCTATCACGGCCTCGCGGGGCGTAGCGGGCGGAACCGGACGCACGGCAAACTCGGGTGAATGGGCGAATCACATGGACCCCGACATACTGAGGATAGCGGTCACCCCGCACCGGCCCCCCAGATGTCGTGGAAACGGCGTGAGGCGCGGCTTGTCCGGGGCGGCCGAGTGCGGCTAGAGTGCCGGTCTTCGACGATGCGGCGGCAGGCCGGCCGGTGTTCAACGAGCGCATCTCCCAGATCGGCGCCTATCCGTTCGACCGCCTGCGCACGTTGCTGGCGGGCATCGCGCCGCCCGACGGCGTTGCGCCGATTGCGCTGTCGCTGGGCGAGCCGCGCCACCCGCCGCCGGCGATGATCGATGATGCGGTGCGCGCCGATCACGCGCTGTGGGGTCGCTATCCGCCGATGCGCGGCACCGAGGGGGTACGCGCGGCGATCGCCGCATGGGCGTCCGCGCGCCATGGCCTGCCCGCCGGGATGCTCGATCCGGCGCGCAACGTCGTGCCGGTCAGCGGCACGCGCGAGGCGCTGTTCATGATCGCGCTGGCCGCGGTGCCGCAGCGCAGAGACGGCGCCAGGCCGGTGGTGTTGATGCCCAACCCGTTCTACCAGGTCTATCTCGGCGCGGCGGTGATGGCCGGCGCCGAGCCGGTCCTGGTGGCGGCCGAGCGCGAGACCGGCTTTCTGCCCGATTTCGCGCGCGTGCCGGCCGATGTCCTGGCGCGCACGGCGCTGGCCTATTTCTGTTCACCGGCCAACCCGCAAGGGGCGGTCGCATCCAGACCGATGCTGGCTGCGCTCGTCGGGCTTGCGCGCACGCACGGCTTCACCCTCGCCTCCGATGAGTGCTACAGCGAGATCTACGATCGCGAAGCGGCGCCGCCGGCCGGCATGCTGGAGGCCTGCCGCGACCTCGGCGGCGGGCTGGACAACGTGGTGGTGTTCAACTCCCTGTCCAAGCGCTCGAGCTGCCCGGGGGGGCGGATCGGCTTCGTGATCGGCCAGGAGCGGGTCATCGACCGGTTCGTACGCCTGCGCGACTATGGCGGGGCGCCGCCGCCGCTGCCGCTGCTCGCCGCCGCCCAGGCCCTGCTCGGCGATGAGGACCATGTCGCGGCGAGCCGGGCGCTGTATCGCCGCAAGCTCGACCTCGCCGAGGAGATCCTCGGCCGTCACCCCGGGTTCTACCGGCCGCCGGGCGGCTTCTACCTGTGGCTCGACGTGGGCGACGGCGAGGAGGCGGCGCGCCGATCCTGGGCGCGGCAGGCGGTCCGGGTGCTGCCCGGCGCCTATGTCGCCCGGCCCGACGCTGCCGGGCGCGACCCCGGCGCGGCCTATATCCGCATCGCGCTGGTCCATGATCTCGACACCACGCGCGAGGCGCTCGGCCGCCTCGCGCAAGTGTTGTGAGGGTGCGGATGCGCAGCACGCCTCCCGGCACGGCCGTGAAGGCGCCTTGGGCGGGCGGGTTCACACGGCGCCGGCTGGTTGAGCTGTGCGGCTTGGCGCTGGTCGCGCTCGTTGCTGCGCTCGCGTTCGCGCTGACCAGTTATGACGTACGCGATCCGTCGTTCAACGCAGCGCTCGAGGGCGCGCCGCGCAACCTGCTGGGCGCGCCGGGCGCCTGGACGGCGGATTTCTTCCTGCAGACCATCGGCCTTGCCGCCTGGCTGATCGCACCGGTGCTGGCGGCATGGGCGTGGCGCCTGGTCTCGCATCGCGGCCTCGGCCGGGCATGGCTGCGGGTGACCGTCCTGCCGGGCGCGCTGATCTGCGGCGCGGTGCTGTTTGCCACCTTGCCGACGCCGTCGGGCTGGCCGCTGCATACCGGTGGCGGCGGCGCGCTGGGCGATCTGATGCTGGTCGATCTGCTGAATGCGCTCGGCCATCTGGTGGGCTATGAGACCGCTGTGATCGGCCTCGCCGCGGCGCTGCCGACTCTGGCCGCGCTGGTCGGGGCGATGGGGCTGGACCGCGCGGAATGGCGGGCCGTCGGTGCCCTGCCGTGCCGCTGTGCCGTGGCGCTCTGGCGGCTCGCCGCGCCCGTCCGGCGGCTGCGCATGCCCGCGCGTGCGCGCGCGGTGCGCAAGGAGGGGCGGCCGCGCAAAGCGCCGCCGTCGCGCGGTGTGGCCGAACCGCCGCCGCGCAAAGCGCCGCCATCGCGCGCGGTGGCCGAGCCGACGCCGGTGGTCGCGCCCACGCCCCCGGCCGGGTTCGTGCGCCCGGCCCGGCCCGAGCGCGCGCCCCGCCAGGCCCGGCTCGACTTCGACGGCACGGGCGCGGGTCAGGCGCTGCCGCCGACCGAACTGCTCGACCCGGTGCTGGACAGACCGCGCGAGCCCGCCGTCGATACCCAGGCGCTACAGGGACACGCCGGCCTGCGGGGGGCCGTGCTCGAGGATTTCGGTGGCAAGGGAGCGATCACCCGGGTGCGTCCGGGCCCGGTGGTCACGCTCTACGAGCTGGAGCCGGCGCCGGGCACGAAATCCTCGCGGGTGATCGGGCTTGCCGACGACGTGGCGCGCTCCATGAGCGCGGTCTCGGTGCGGGTTGCGGTCGTGCCGGGGCGCAGCGTCATCGGCATCGAGCTGCCCAACCGCGCGCGCGAGACGGTCGCGCTGCGCGAACTCCTGGAATCGACGGCCTATGAACGCGCCAGCGGCCAGCTCACCCTGGTGCTGGGCAAGGACATCGGCGGCACGCCGGTGCTCGTCGATCTGGCACGCATGCCGCATCTGCTGATCGCCGGCACCACCGGGTCGGGCAAGTCGGTGGCCATCAACACCATGATCCTGTCGCTGCTCTATCGCCTGACGCCCGAACAGTGTCGGGTGATCATGATCGATCCCAAGATGCTGGAGCTGTCGGTCTATGACGGCATCCCCCACCTGCTGGCGCCGGTGGTCCCCGCTGCGGGCAAGGCGGTGGTCGCGCTGCGCTGGGTGGTGCGCGAGATGGAGCACCGCTACCGCGCGATGTCGAATCTCGGGGTGCGCAATATCGGCGGCTACAACGCCCGCCTCGCCGAGGCGGCGCAGACCGGCGAGACGCTGTCGCGCAGCGTACAAACCGGGGTCGATGCCGACACCGGCGCGCCGATCTGCGAGGAACAGCCGATTGAGAACACGCCACTGCCCTATATCGTGGTCGTCGTCGACGAGATGGCCGATCTCATGCTCGTCGCCGGCAAGGAGGTCGAGACCGCCGTCCAGCGCCTGTCGCAGATGGCCCGCGCGGCCGGCATCCACCTCCTGATGGCCACCCAGCGCCCGTCGGTCGACGTGATCACCGGCACGATCAAGGCCAATTTCCCGACCCGGGTGAGCTTTCAGGTGACCTCGAAGATCGACAGCCGCACGATTCTGGGCGAATCGGGCGCCGAACAGCTACTGGGCCAGGGCGACATGCTCTACATGGCCGGCGGCGGTCGCATCAGCCGGGTGCACGGGCCGTTCGTCTCCGACGAGGAGGTCGAACGGGACGTCGGCATCCTGCGCGCGCGCCGCCCGCCGC
>CAYFYS010000019.1:0-12163 GCA_964347365.1 uncultured Rhodospirillaceae bacterium
GCATCATCGAGGTTGCGTCCATGAACATGCCGAGCAGGATCAGGACGCAGAACATTGCCAGCAGGATGGTCAGGCGGTGGACCTCGAAGCCGGTCACCCATTCGAGCATCCCCTGACTTGCGCCGGAAAACGCAAGCAGCTGGCTGAACACGGTGGAGTTCATCAGGATGAAGAACACCATCGCGCCGACCTTCAAGGTGGCATCGACGGCAACGAAGATCGCCTCGAAAGTCAGCCGCCGGTAGGCGGCGGCCAGGATCATCACGGACAGGACACCGATCGCCGCAGCCTCCGTCGGCGTCGCCCAGCCGAAGATGATGAAGCCGATCACCATGAAGACGACGAAGCTCATCGGCAGGATGTTGGTCGCAACGATGCGCGCCTTCTGCACCCAGGTGGTCCGTTCAACGTCGTAGGCCGGCGCCGAGCCCGGCAGAAGCCAGAGCTGCAGGATGATCATGCCGGCATAGAGGATGGCCAGGGTGAAGCCCGGGATGAACCCGGCGATCAGGAGCCTGCCGACATCGATGTTGGCGACGCTGGCCAGCAGGACGCCGAGCGCAGACGGCGGGATGATCATCGCCAGCCCGCCGGTGCCCAGGATCGGGCCCATCGACATGCGGCGGCTGTAGCCGCGGCGCTGCATCTCCGGCACCATCAGCGAGCCCAGCATGGCGGTGTTGGCCATCGACGAGCCGGTCAGGGTGGAGAAGATCGCGCCGCCGGCCACCGTCAGAAAGCACAGCCGGCCAGGCAGCCGGCCGAACAGCACCTCCAGCCCGTCGAAGACCTTGATGGCAAGCCCGGTGTGAAAGAACAGCGAGCCCATCATGATGAACATCGGCACCGGGCCCAGCGTGAACCGGCTGATCAGGACGGTCGAGTTCTCGACCACCTGCGGCAATATGTTGACGTTCCAGCCGTTGAAGTAGAGCCAGCCCAGGATGTTGGTCGAAAGGAACGCGAAGGCGACCGGCATGCCCAGCGCCATCATCCCGACGATCAGCCCGAGCAGGAGGGCGAACGCCCAGTACCACTCCATGGTCAGACGTTCTCCCGCACCTCGGTCCGGTCCCCGTACAGGGTGTCCATCCCGATCAGATAGCGGCCGAACTCGACCGCCACGAGCGCAAAGCAGAACGGCATCGGGAGGAGCAGGTACCAGAGCGGGATCTCCTCGGCGCGGATGTCGAGGATCCCGTACTGCACCGCCTCCCGCAGCACGCCCCAGGAATACCAGGCGAACACACAGGCCGCGACGATACAGCCTAGATATGAAAGCTTCGCCATCACCCATCGCACGCGCGGCGGGGCCGCCGAAATCAGCGCCGCGATGAAGACGTGGCCCTTGATCCGCACCAGGTAGGGGGCCGCCAGCATGGCAAACCAGAGAAGGCCGTATTCGACCACCGGCACCGAGTAGGTCCAGGGCTGCATGCCGACATAGCCACCGAGCAACCGCAGCAGGACATCCACGCAGATCAGCACGAAGATGCCGAAGACGACCACCCCGGCAAGGAAGCGCAAGAAGTTGATGAGCGCGTTGTACGCTTGCGCGACGCCCGCCATGCCGGTCCTTCCCTGCCGCATGCCGTTCGGGTTCGATTCCGAACGCGAGGGGGATCCGGCGTGGCGTCCTTGTGTGTTGCGCCGGGCCCGCCTAAGCTCCGGTGACAGGCTGATGCGTCCGGCACGCGGAATCAAGGGCGAAACTGCGCATCCGCGCGGGAACCGGTCGCGCGGACGCCTGTGAGGCGGGAGAACATGAACCGGAGGGAAACGTACCAATGACGCTCAGATCGAACATCACCTGTGCGGTCGCAGTGGCTGGCGTCGCGCTCACCGCCTGGAGCGTTCCGGCGGTCGCGGCCACCGAGATCCAGGCCCTGGCCTGCTTCCAGCGCAACCACGACTATGTCAACGCGCTGCACGAACACTTTATCGACCCGGTTAACGAAGCCAACGGCCCGGTGAAGATCCGCTACAGGGGCGGGCCGGAGGTCATCCCCTGGAAGAACCAGGGCGGCGCCATCAAGCGCGGTCTGATCGACATGATCTACTGTCCGGGCACGTACTACTCCGGCATCCTGGCCGAGGGCCGCCTGCCCGGGGCACATAACAAGTCGCTCGAGGAAATCCGCTCCAACGGTGCCTGGGAAATGATGCAGGAAGCCTGGGGCAAGGGTCTCAATGCGCGAATCCTGGCCTGGACTTTCCAAAACGGGCAGCGGTTCTACGTCTATACGCTGTTCAAGCCCAAGCTCAGCACGGCGACCGGAATCGACCTGACCGGCGTGAAGATGCGTTCCACCGGCCTTTACAAGGCGTTCATGCGCAAGATGGGCGCGACACCGATCGTCATCTCGCCGAGCGATGTCTACTCCGCGCTCGAGCGCGGCGTGGTCGAGGGCCTGGCCTGGCCCTGGGGCTCGGTTGGCACCTACGGATGGGAAAAATTCCTCAAATACCGGGTCGAGCCCTCGTTCTTCGGCGCCACGATGCTGGTGCTGGTCAACAAGAAGAAATACGATTCGATGAGCCGCGAGGAGCGAGCCTTCCTCGAGAAGATGGGCCGGCAATACGAAAAGACCGCTGACGAGGCGGTGATTCGGCTGGGCAAGCGCGATGACGAGAAGCTTGTGGCGGCCGGGGTGCAGCTGCTCAAGCTTGAGGGCGAGCTTCGCGAAGCGTATGTCCGGACAATCTACTCCGCGAAATGGGCCGAGAACGATGCCCTGGCCGACAAGTTCGTCGTTGACTATCAGACGCTGAAATCCAAACTCTACGACCCCAACATGTAGAGGCGGGGGCCAGGGAGGATGCGCTTCCCCGGCCCAGGCGATTACAAGGCGGCCGGTCTGTGGTATTTACAAGGCGGCCGGTCTGTGGTACAGGGGCGGGTCGCCTTGTAATCTGTATATCAGCGTTGGGAGGGAGTTTTCCGAATGCGCGCCTGCAATTCACGCGGTGAAGTCCTCTGGTCGTTTGCGGTTCGGAAAATCGCTGCGACCGCGGCGATCGTGCTGGGCATGGGGGCGGCCGCCCACGCGCATCAACCGTGCCCGAACGGGTTGGCGCCGGTCGTTGAGTACCAGATGTTCTTCGGGCTCGAAAAAGAAGGTGGTCGCACGGTCAGCGAGTCGGACTGGCAGCGTTTCCTCGCCGAGGTCATCACCCCGCGTTTCCGCGCCGGTCTTACCGTCTTCGACGGCCGGGGGCAGTGGCTGAGGCCGGACGGCGTCACGGAGCGCGAAGCGGTGAAGGTCGTGATCGCCGCCTCGCGCGCGGGTGCGGGGATGACGCTGGTGGACGAAGTCTCCGCTATCTGGCTCGAGCAGACGGGCCAGGACGCCGTGTTCAGAACGGCGGCCCCGTCATGCGCCGGGCTTCATGACGCGGCACGTTAACCAATAAACGGTGCATGGGAGCGGACGGCGCCTCGCGCAATCTCCCATGCGGCGATCGCGCGTGCGCTGGTGCCGGATGAGGGATTCGAACCCCCGACCTGCTGATTACAAATCAGCCGCTCTACCGGCTGAGCTAATCCGGCGGCGAGAGACAGATAAACCGGCGTCGTGCCGGGTTCAAGCCGGGCGGCGCATGACGGGAGAGGTCCGCTGGCGGTCGTCGTCTGCAAGGTAGCCATGGAGCACGTCCAGGACACCGACAGCCTCGAGGCGGCGATGGCCGCCGAAGGCTTCGGGGCCGACGACATCATCGCGATCGCCGCCAAGACCGAAGGCAATGGCGGCGTCAACGATTTCGGCCGAATCCTGGTCGACCGCATGCTGCGGGATTTCCTGGTCCTGCGGGGCTCGCGCGACCGCAAGGCGGCGCTCGGCGTCCCGATCGCGCTGTCGGGCGGCTGTCCGGGGATCATCGCACCGCACCTGAACGTCTTTGCCAGGATCGAGGACCGCGACCCCGACCCCGAGGCGGACCGGCTGGCGGTGGGTGTCGCCATGTCCGAGCCGATCGCACCGGAGGACATCGGCCGGCCGGCCGGAGTGAAAAAGGGCGCCACCGGTGTCAGGCGCGCCATGCAGGACGCAGGGATCGGCGATGCTGGCGATGTCCACTATGTCCAGTCCAAATCTCCGCTGCTGACGGTCGAGAGCATCGCCGACGCCAAGGCGCGCGGCCATGCGGTGTGTACCGAGGAGACCATCGAGTCGATGGCCTTCGCCAACGCTACCGCCGCGCTCGGCATCGGCTATGCGCTCGGCGAATTCCCGATGCCGTGCGAAGACCAGATCGGCCGCGATCTCGATCTCTATTCGTCGGTCGCCTCGTGCTCCAGCGGCAACGAGCAGGACGAGGCCCAGATCATCGTCGTCGGCAACAGGAAGGGTGCCGGCGGACGGTTCCGCATCGGCCATTCGGTGATGCGGGATGCAATCGACAGCGCGGGCATCTATGCGGCGATCCGCAACGCCGGTCTGCCTCTGGGCGACCGGCCGCGCCCGGAGGATCTCGGCGATGCGGTGGTCAATTGCTTCGTGAAATGCGAGACCGACCCGTCGGGACGGCTGCGCGGTCGGCGGCTGGTCTCGCTCAACGACACCGATGTCCATCACACCCATCAGACCAAGGCGGCGGTGGGCGGCGTCGTGGCCGCAGCGCTCGGCGACCCGGCGGTGTTCGTCTCCGTGGCCGCGCTTCAGCAGGGGCCGGCCGGCGGCGGCATGGTGGCGGCGATCATCGACATGGACAAGCTGCCGGGCTGACCGGCGCGCCGCCGCGGAAGACCGCCCGGTGCCCGCAAGGACCCTGGTCTGCGCCAACCTTTACCGCGATTCGGCGGCGCTGATGCGCATGGCCGCCGACCTGGAGGCCGTCGAGGGAATCGTGCGCGCCACGGCCGTTATGGCCACGCCGGCCAACCTCGCCATGCTGGCCGAGGCCGGGATCGGCGCCCAGGCGCCCGGCGCCGGTCCCAACGACCTGCTGGTCGTCGTCGAGGGCGAGGGCGACCTCGATGCGGCCATCGAGGCGGCGCGCCAGCGGCTGTCGAGCGCGCCGGCGGCCGCGGCCGGGACGATCGACGCCCGCGGGACTGGCCCGCCGCGTAGCCTGGCCGAGGCGGCCGCCGGCAACCCGGCCGCCAACCTGGCGCTGATCTCGTGCCCAGGCGACTACGCCACCGCCGAGGCGATGAAGGCGCTGCGGCTGGGCCTCGACGTCATGGTCTTCTCGGACAACGTCGCCCTTGCCGATGAGGTCGCTCTCAAGCGCGCAGCGGCCGAACGCGGCCTGTTGGTGATGGGTCCGGATTGCGGCACCGCGATCATCGGCGGCGTCCCGTTGGGGTTCGCCAACGCGGTGCGCCGCGGGCCGGTCGGCATCGTCGCTGCGTCCGGCAGCGGGCTGCAGCAGATCGCCTGCCTGCTGGATAGCGCCGGCATCGGCCTCAGCCATGCCTTCGGCACCGGTGGACGCGATCTGTCGGCCGATGTCGAAGGGATCACCACCCTGGCCGCCCTCGCGGCCCTGTCGGACGACCCGGGGACGCAGACCATCGTCGTGGTCTCCAAGCCGCCCGATCCGGCGCCCGCGAAAAGCGTGATTGCGGCATGTGCGGGCACTGGCAAGCGCTGCGTGATCTGTTTCATCGGCGCCACCCCGCCCGACGAGGCCCCGCCCGGCGTCGCCTTTGCCACGACGCTGGAGGATGCGGCGCGCATCGCCTCGGGCGGTTCGCCGCACCCGGCCGGGATGTTCCGACCACCCGTGCCGGGGCGGGCGATCGTCGGTCTCTACAGCGGCGGGACGTTCTGCCACGAGGCGCGCGCGATCGCCGCTGCGGTGCCCGGCGGCGCGCGATCCCTCGACGCGCGCGATCTGGGCGATGACGCCCACACCAGGGGCCGGCCGCATCCGATGATCGATGCCGCCGGGCGATGCGCATCGATCGCCGAGGCGGCGGCGGACCCAGCGGTCGCGGCGATCGTGCTCGACGTCGTGCTGGGTACCGGGGCCCACGCCGATCCGGCCGGCGCGCTCGCCCCCGCGCTCGCCGATGCCGTCAGGGCTCCGCAGCGCCCGCGGCTGATCGCTTTCGTCTGCGGGACCGAGGCGGATCCGCAGCGCCGTTCGGCGCAGGAGGCCAGACTCGCCGGGCTCGGGCTGACGCTGGTGCCCAGCAACGCGGCCGCGGTGCGCGCGGCCTTCGCCCATCTGGCGGAGGATCGCTGATGGGTGCGCGCAGGCTCATCGCGGAGTCCCCTGTCGTTCTCAATCTCGGGCTGGAGGCTTTCGCCGGCGCGATCGCGGACAGCGGCGCCGGCGTTGTTGCCATCGACTGGCGGCCGCCGGCGGCGGGGGCGCGGCAGGCCGGCATGGCGCTTGCCGGGCTGATCGCCCATCCGGAGATCGAGGCTGCCAACGCTCTCGCCCACGCCCGCTATCTCGAGGCGGAGCCGATGTTGACGGGAATCGGCCCGGCACTGGAGGTCGTGCCGGGCATGGACGAACGCACCATCCTCCATGCCGGCCCGCCGGTCGCCTGGCCGGCGATGTGCGGGCCGATGAAGGGGGCGGTGCTGGGCGCGATCCTGTTCGAGGGCTGGGCTGCGGACCTCGCGGCCGCGCAAGCGCTGGCCGACAGCGGCGCGGTCCGCTTCGCGCCATGCCATCACCACGACGCGGTCGGGCCGATGGCCGGCATCGTCTGTCCATCGATGCCGATGTGGGTCGTCGACAATCCGGCCGGCGGGAACAGGGCCTTTTCGAGCCTGAACGAGGGGTTGGGCAAGGTGTTGCGCTTCGGTGCGAACGGCCCCGAGGTGATCGAGCGGCTGCGCTGGATGCGCGCCGGTCTGGCGCCGGTCATGGCCCGGACGCTGGACACCCACGGGCCGGTCGCGCTCAAGCCCATCATGGCCCAGGCGCTCCACATGGGCGATGAAGTCCACAACCGCAACGTCGCGGCCACCGCGCTCCTCGTGAAGCAGCTGCTGCCGTCCGCACTCAGGAGCGGCCTGGAGCCGGCCGAGATCGCCGCTGCTTTTGGGTTCATCGCCGGGAACGACCACTTTTTCATCAACCTGTCGATGGCGGCCTGCAAGGCGATGCTCGATGCGGCCGCCGGCGTTGCCTGCTCGAGCATGGTCACGGCGATGGCGCGCAACGGCGTGGACTTCGGAATCAGGCTGAGCGGAACCGGCGCGCGCTGGTTCACCGCGCCGGCTCCGGTGGTCGAGGGGCTCTATTTCCCAGGCCATTCCAGCGCGGATGCCGCGTGCGACATCGGCGACAGCGCGATCACCGAGACCGCCGGCCTCGGCGGGTTTGCCATGGCCGCTGCGCCGGCCATCGTCCGGTTCGTTGGCGGCACGCCGGCCGAGGCGATCGCGGCGAGCCGGGCGATGCGTTCCCTCACCGTCGGCGAGAACGCCGCCTTCACCCTGCCGATCCTCGATTTCGCCCCCAGCCCGGCGGGGATCGACGCGCGCAAGGTGGTCGATACCGGGGTGTTGCCGATCATCAATACCGGGATCGCCCATGCCGATGCCGGTGTCGGCCAGATCGGCGCGGGCATCACCACCGCGCCGCTGGCGTGCTTCACCCAGGCGGTTTTGGCGCTGCACCGGGGCTTGGCCGACCGCCCGCGTGAACATGGAGCGCAATAGCCGCCGCTGCGGCGACGTTGAGGCTGGCCGCACCGTCAATCATCGGGATCCGGACCAGGCTGTCGCAGCGCTGCGCGATCAGGCGCCGCAGACCCCTGCCTTCGGCCCCCACCACCAGGCAGGCCCGGTCCGGCAACGCCCCGGGCGTGAGCGCATCGGGCGCGTGCGCGTCCAGGCCCACGCACCACGACCCCGCCGCTTTCATCGCTGCGAGCGCGCGGGCGAGGTTGGTTGCACGCACCACGGGGACGGTCTCCAGCGCGCCGGCGGCCGCCTTGGCGAGGACCCCGGACTCGCGCGGGGCGTGGCGGTCGGTCAGCACCACGCCAAGCGCGCCGAGCGCTGCGGCGCTGCGCAGGATCGCGCCGACATTGCGCGGATCCTGAACCTGGTCGAGGACGATCACCGCTGCGCGCTCGCGCGCTGCGACGGCCACGCACAGGGCTTCGATCCCGGGACCCTCGAGCGGTTCGGCGAGCAGCGCCACGCCCTGGTGGACCGCGCCCCGGGGCAGGAGCCCGGCCAGGGCTCTGCGCTCGACGATCTCCGCATCGCGCCCGGCGCCGGCGCCCATCTCCACGGCTAGGATGCGCCGCACGATGCGCCGTGGGTTCGCGCGCGCCGCAGCCACCGCATGGCGGCCCCAGATCCAGAACGCGCCGCCTGTGCTGCGCGGCACCGACTCAACCCGGACGGAGATCGGGCATTGCGCTTGAAACAGGGTCCGGCCGTCCTGCCGCCGCACGGTTCATCGCTTTTCCCTATTTCCGGCTTTTGCGAAACCCGTCCGGCAAGGCCAATAGACGAACAAGGCACGGGCTGGCAACATCGGGCCGTCGGCGGCGGCCCGGCCTGGTTCGACGCCGCCCATCCACCGGAGTCCGACGATGAACGATGTGCCTCAGCTCGACGCAAAAATCGCCTACGCCGCCAGACCCGAAACCATCGGCGACGTGACGTCGGCCAAACCGATGACCGGTGCGGAGTTCCTCGAATCCATCGACGACGGGCGCGAGATCTACATCTACGGCGAACGCGTCCGCAACGTCACCGAGCATCCGGCGTTTCGCAACACCGCGCGCATGATCGCCCGGCTATACGATGCGATGCACGACCCGGAGCTTTCGAAAAACCTGATGGTGCCCACCGACACCGGTTCCGGTGGGCTTACCCAGGCCTATTTCAAGGCTCCGAAGAACGTTGAGGAATCGGTCGCCGGACGCAATGCCATCGCCCAGTGGGCGCGTCTGACCTATGGCTGGGCCGGACGGGCGCCGGACTACAAGGCCGCCTTCCTCGCCACTCTCGGCGCCAACGCGGCCTTCTACAGCCCCTACCAGGAGAACGCGCAGCGCTGGTACAGGTTCAGCCAGGAGCGCGTTCCGTTCGTCAACCACGCCATCATCCACCCGCCGATGGATCGCGACAAGCCGCCCAACGAGGTGACGGATGTCTGCGTTCACGTCGAGAAGGAAACCGACGCGGGCATCATCGTTTCCGGTGCCAAGGTGGTGGCGACCGGCTCCGCGCTGACCAACTACACCTTCGTTGCGCATCACGGGCTGATCCCTGTGCAGGACAGGGATTTCGCCGCGGTGTTCATGATCCCCTCCGACGCGCCGGGCGTGAAGTTCGTCTGCCGTGCCTCCTACGAGATGACCGCCACCGTCATGGGCAGCCCGTTCGATTATCCCCTGTCGAGCCGCATGGACGAGAACGATGCGATCTTCATCCTCGACAAGGTGCTGATTCCTTGGGAGAACGTTTTCGTCTACGGCGACATCGAGACGGCGAACAACTTCTTCCCGCAGACCGGCTTCCTGCCCCGCGCGCTGCTCCACGGCTGTACTCGGTTGTCGGTCAAGCTCGACTTCATCGCCGGCCTGATCCTCAAGGCCATCGATGCGGCCGGCACCAAGGATTTTCGCGGCGTCCAGGCCAATGTTGGCGAGATCATCGCTTGGCGCAACATGTTCTGGTCGCTGACCGAAGCGATGGTGCGCGATCCGATGCCGTGGCTGGGCGGCCACGTTCTTCCCAACATGACCCCGGCGAGCGCCTATCAGGTGCTCATGAGCTTCGCCTATACCAAGATCAAATACATCGTCGAGGAAACTGCGGCGTCGGGCCTGATCTTCCTGAACTCGCATGCGAGGGATTTCAGGAACCCCGAATTGCGCCCCTATCTCGACCGCTACCTGAGAGGCTCGAACGGCTATGACGCCGAACAGCGCGTGAAGCTGATGAAGCTGCTGTGGGATGCGATCGGCACGGAGTTCGGCGGCCGGCACGAGCTCTACGAGATCAACTATTCCGGTTCGACAGAGGAAATTCGCCGCTACGCGCTGTTCGGCGCAATGGCCGGCGGCGATGTCGGCAGGATGAAGGGCTTCGTCGAACAGTGTCTTGAGGAATACGATCTCGACGGCTGGAAGGTCCCCGATCTGGCGGATCCTGGCGCGTTGAGCCACCACATCGGCAAGGGTGGGTGAGCCCACGCCGGCATTCCCGAAGGAGGATCGAATGAACCAGACCAAGCGCGGCATGACACGCCGGAAGTTTGTCGCCACGTCGACTGCCGCCGGTGCGGCGGCGGTGGCATCGCACCTCCCGGCGCCTGCGATCGCCCGGGCGAAGACGATCAGGATCGGCTATGTCAGCCCGCAGACCGGCCCGCTGGCGCCCTTCGGCGAGAGCGACAGCTTCAACGCCGCGGCCTTCCGCGCCACCATGCGCAACGGCCTCAAGCTCGCCAGGACGACGCATCCGGTCGAGGTAATCGTCAAGGATTCGCAATCCAATCCCAACCGCGCCGCCGAGGTCGCCAAGGAGCTTATCGTCGACGACGGCATCGATCTGATGATGGTGGCCAACACGCCCGAGACCACCAACCCCGTCGCGACGCAGTGCGAGATCGAGGAGGTTCCGTGCATCTCCACGAACTGCCCGTGGCAGCCCTGGTTCATCGGCCAGCAGGGCAACCCGGGCGATCCCGGCACGTGGCGGCCCTTCGACTGGTCGTACCACTATTTCTGGGGGCTCGAGGACGTTATCGCGGTCTTCACCAACATGTGGTCCCAGCTTCAGACCAACAAGGTCGTCGCCGGCGCTTTCCCCAACGATGCGGACGGTAACGCCTGGGGGGACAAGCAGGTCGGCTTCCCGCCGGCGCTGGCGGCGCAGGGCTTCACGCTGATTGATCCTGGCCGTTACCAGAACCTGACCGATGACTTCACCGCGCAGATCACCGCCTTCAAGGACGCAGGCGCCGAGATCATGACCGGCGTCATGCTGCCGCCCGATTTCACGGTGTTCTGGACGCAGGCGCGCCAGCAGGGCTTCCGTCCCAAGGCCGCCAGCGTGGGCAAGGCGATCCTGTTTCCCGTCTCCGTCGAGGCGCTCGGCGAGGCCGGCCACAACCTGTCGTCCGAAGTGTGGTGGTCGCCGGCGCATCCATTCCGGTCCTCGCTCACGGGACAGTCGGCGGGCGAGCTTGCGCAGGCCTATACGGCGGCGACCGGCAAGCAGTGGACCCAGCCGATCGGCTTCATCCACAGCCTGTTCGAGATGGCCGTCGATGTTCTGAGGCGCACCGCGGACATCGGCGAGGGCGCAGCGATCCGCGATGCCATCGCCGCGAGCGATCTCGACACCGTCGTCGGCAACGTCCGCTGGAACGGCGAGGGGGTGCCTCCGTTTGCGGCGAAGAACATCTCCAAGACGCCGCTGGTGGGCGGCCAGTGGCGACATGTCGGCGGCGGCAAGTACGACCTGGTCATTACTGACAACCGGACCGCTCCGCAGATCCCGGTGACGTCCGAGATGCTGGCGATCTCCTGAAGCGCCGGCCCGGGGCGCCGCCACCGATCATGCTGCTGCAGCTTGACGGTCTTTCGAAGGCCTTCGGATCGGTGGTCGTCGCCGACAGGATCGACCTGTCGGTCGCCGAGGGCGCGATCCTGGGCATCGTCGGGCCGAACGGCGCCGGCAAGTCCTCGCTGTTCAACCTGATCTCCGGCGAACTGGCGCCGGACGGCGGCGCGGTGCTTCTGGATGGACGCGATCTCACCCGGGCATCGCCGCCGGATCGCTGCCGCGCCGGCATTGGCCGCTCCTACCAGATCCCGCAGCCCTTCCAGACGCTGACGGTGTTCGAGAACCTGCTGGTGGGGGCCGTCTACGGCCGCGGGATGCGCAAGGCCCGGGCCGTGGAGCATTGCGGCGAAGTGCTGGAACGGACCCGGTTGTTGGACCGCGCCAACCGGGTGGCGGGCTCGCTGTCGCTCCTGGAGCGCAAGCGGCTCGAAATGGCGCGGGCCCTGGCCACTCGGCCGCGCCTGCTGCTGCTCGACGAGATCGCCGGTGGGCTCACAGAGCCCGAATGCGCTCAACTGGTGGACACCGTCGCCCACATCCACGACGGCGGCATCACCATCGTGTGGATCGAGCACGTCGTCCACGCCCTGCTCGCCTCGGTCGAACGCCTGGTGGCGCTGCACTTCGGACGGCTGATCGCCGACGGCCGGCCGCAC
>CAYFYS010000020.1:0-11976 GCA_964347365.1 uncultured Rhodospirillaceae bacterium
GGGTGACGCGGGCTGGGCGAGAAGCGCGCTCGTGCCCCCGCCGCCCAGAAGCTGGTGGGGGTCGTGGCCCGGCGCGCGGGCGGGGCCGCCGCGCGGCGGCCCGGCGCGTCACAGAGCGTAGACGTCCAGATCCCGGGCGCGACCGCGGATCGCTTGCGGTCCCAGAGGACGAAGCTGGAAACTGCCCCGGACACGGGCTTCGACGGTCTCGCTCAGAAGCACCCTTGCGGTCTCCTCGCCATCCCCGGCGGCGGTCTTGGCGAGCTCTTCCAGCCGCTGGGCGGTGTTCACCGTCTCGCCGACCAGGGTGTAGTTGATCCGCCCCGGCGCACCGATGTTGCCGACGATCGACGGTCCGGCGTGGAGCCCGATCCGGATGTGGACCGGGGCGAAGCCGGCGGCCTGGCGCCTGGCGTTGTCGCTTGCCAGCGCATCGCGGATCGCCAGCGCCGCCCGGCAGGCCTGGCCGGCATGGTCGGTGCCGCCGAAGGGCGGCCCCCAGAACGCCATTACCGAGTCCCCGATATACTTGTCCAGCGTGCCCTCCGTGGCGTCGATGCAGGCGGCGAGCAGGCCGAAATGGGCATTGAGGAGGTTCGCGGTCTCCGCCGGGCCGAGCGTTTCGGAGAGCGCGGTAAAGCCGACGATGTCGGTGAACATCACCGTTACCTCGCGCTCCTCCGAGGCGATCTCCGCATCCGGGCCCAGCGCGATCAGGCGACCTACAAGCTTGCGCGGCACATAGGTCTCGAACCGTTTGAGCGCGGCGATCATGCCGTTGAAGGCCTGGGCGGCGTCGTCGATCTCGCGCAGCCGGCTGGTCGGCACCGTCGGCACGTCGGCCAGATCGAGCGCGCCCACGCGCCGGGTCGCCTCGGCCAGCCCCGCGATCGGCCGGGCGAGGCCGTGTCCAAGGACCAGCGCGGCGATAAGCCCGAGGCCGAGCACGGCAAGCCCGGCAAGGCCGGTGACCAGCAGACGCAGAAGCTCGTCTCGCTGGGCCGAGCCGGGCCGGACATAGGCTCCCACCAGCAGCGGTCGGTCGGCATAGCCCTCCAGCGTGCGATACATGACCGGATAGTTCTTTCGGTCGACCTCGATTCTGTGGCCTCTGGTCCGCCGATTGGCGCCCAGCAGCACCAGGTTCCGGCGGGCGGATTCGTTCCAGATATTGGCCAGGACCGGATCGCCGATCTGCTCGATGCCGGGGAGCGGGACATCGCTCGAGCGCGGCCATGTGCCCTCCGCCAGGGACCGGTGCGCCAGCACGTGGTTGGGGCCATAGAGAATGAACCGGTCGGGCAGCGCGCCGAGCTGTGCTTCGCGCAGGAAGCGGGAGAGGGCGTGCACGCTTACGGTCGAGACCAGAAGTCCGACGAACCTGCCGTCCCGCCGGATCGGCGTGCGCAGATTGACCAGCGTCGTTGCGGCCCTTTCCGACCAGACCGGCCGCCCCCAGAAGGCCTCGCCGTGGATGCGTGCCTCGGCGAGCGCGGTGGTGTAGCGCGCATCGTCGGCACCGCTGAGGAGCTGGATCCCCGCCCTGTCGCCCGGCCGGATGATCCGGACGATTTCGGCGACGGGTGAGACGAAATCCATCGCCAGCACCTGCGGCGTGGCGGCCATCGCGCCGCGCATGTACGCAGCGAGATCGACGGTGTCCGTGACGTCGATCTCACCGCGCCGGATGAGCGTGTTCAGATACGCGCTGGCCTCCCGCACCGGGTCGAGATGTTGGCGCAGGCTGTGGGCAAGCTCGCCCGTCACCAGGTCGGCTTTGTCGGAAAGCAGGCCCAGCGTGTTGCGCGCCGCGCCCCACATTCCGATCCCGAGCACGGAAACGGTTCCCAGGAAGACCAGCCCGCAGATGCCGGCGATCAAAGCGGTCGCGATCGACAGGCGGAACCGACCGCCCGCCGCTCTTACCGCGGACACGCCCGGGGACGGGAAGATGAAGCGCATCACCGGAAGGTACGATGCGCTTTCCGCCGAGACAATCGCCCGCCATGATGACTGCCGCAGCGAAGGGGTGGCGGTGCGGCGAAACGCATGATCGAGCGGATCATCTCCGGCGGGCAGACCGGCGTAGACCGTGGGGCGCTCGATGCCGCGCTCGCCGCCGGTGCGCCGTGTGGCGGGTGGTGCCCGCGCGGACGTCGCGCCGAAGACGGCGTGATCCCGGCGCGCTATCCCCTTCGCGAGGCCCCCGATGCCGGCTATATCGAGCGCACGCGGCGCAACGTACGGGACTCTGACGGCACGCTGGTGCTGAGCTGGGGCGCGCTGCGCGGCGGGACCGCGGCGACGGTGGGCCTCGCTGCGCGTCTGGGTCGGCCCTGCCTGGTCATCGACATGGAGGACGAGGACGACGCCGGCGCGGCGTACCGCGCACTCACCTGGATCGGCGAGCACGGTATCGACGTGCTCAACGTCGCCGGGCCCCGGGCGAGCGGCCGGCAGGATGCCCGAGACCGCGCCCGCGCGGTGATCGGGGCGGTGATCGACGCCCTGTCTAGTCGGTGATAATCTTCACCCGCTGACCCGGGTGTAGCCGGTCGTGCGACCCGAGCCCGTTCAGCACCCGAAAGCGCTGCAGAGCGTGCCCGGAAACGGCCATGAGCCCGGCCATCGTGCGCTGGGTCTGGCCCTCGCGCACGCGCAAGACCTTCAGCCGCCGCGACTTGATCGAAGCGGCCTCGATGCGGTCGATCCGCAGAAAGCTGTCAAGCGTGGCATCGAAGCCGCGTTGCAACCGTCGGGCCCACCCGAGCGGAGAGACGAACTTGAACCGATAGATCCGATCGCGGGCGCCTCGGATCGCGACCAGCCGCAGATCGACGAGGCCCTGCCGGGTGTTGACCCGGGCAAAGCCCTCCGTGCCTTGGAGGCCGTTGACTGCAATATTGCGGACCCCGGTCAGATATACGCCGCGCGCCCAGACCGAGGTCAGGTAGCCGTAGGTGCTGCGCCGGCGGGCATCGCGCGCCATGTCGAAGACGATCGCCGATGCGCCCGGTCCCTGCGCGGTGACGGCGCTTGGCGCGTTGTGCAGCCGGAAGCCCTCGGGCACCGTGAACCGGAACCGCAGCTTGGGATGAACGAAGTCGCGGCCGCGCACGTATCCCTGGTCGGGTGAACTTCCGTAGAACAGCCCGTCGATCTTGTCGAGATAGATGTCGCGCGCGGTCATCGGCTGTGTGACCGCAAGCCCCGTCGCCTTGCCAGCGGCGCGAACCACCCGGGCTTGGGGCGCCGGGTGGGTGGCGAGGTAGTTGTACCGATCGACGCTGTCTGGCGACCGTCCGGCGATCCGGGCCTCCAGCCGGTTGTGGGCGCGCAGCTTGGCGAGGAAGCGCGCCATCGCAAGCGGGTCGTAGCCGACGCGCGACAGGTAGCGGATACCAAGATCGTCGGCCTGATATTCGTGCTCGCGCGAGTAGGCCCGCAGGACGCCCGTCGCGGCGAGCTGGCCGAGCTGCATGATGTTGCGCTCGCTGCCGGGCGCCAGCGCTTCGGCGAGCATGCCGGTGGCAAGCAGACCGACATTGGCGAGCAGTGTCTGGCCGTGGCGCTGGGCGTGGTGGAGCGCGGTGACATGGCCGAGCTCGTGAGCCAGGACGGCGGCAAGCTCCGCCTCGTCATCGGCCAGCGCCAGCAGACCGCGGCTGACATAGATATAGCCGCCGGGGATTACAAAGGCGTTGACGATGTCGGAATCGATGACCGTGAAACGGAACTTGATGTCGCTCCTTTCGGTGGTCCGCGCCAGTACCTGGCCGATGCTGTCGACATAACGCGCCAGGCCGGGGTGGTCGGCGACCCCGCCCACCTCCGCAAGAATCCGGGGATGGAGCCTGCGACCGGTGGCGACCTCCTGGTCGGTCGTCATGCCGCCGGTGAACGCGCGCTCGCCGGTCGCCGGGTTGACCGCGCATCCGCTGCCGGTGCCCAGCAGCGCGAGCGCCAGGAAGGCCAGCGGTATCGCCGTTTTTGCGATCATCGCTCCAGTACCTCCAGCTGCTCGGGGTGGGTGGCCTCGATCATCGGCCCGTTGCGCCAGTGCAGCCAGCCGCGCACGCGCACCGCGCGGCCGGCCAGCGTGGCGGGCGCGATCCCGGCGCGGCGGAACCTGCCGATATCGCGCGGCGCGATCGAGATCGTGAAGTCGCGCCGCCAGTCATCGGCGAAGTTCAGATATCCGCGTCCCTTGACCATGGCGGCATCGACCACGGTGCCCTCCACGATCTGGAAAGTATCGAGGAAACGGTGGGCCTGATCATGGCTCAGAATACGATAGAAGTGCCGCGACCAGATACCCAGCCCGGCGGCGCGCGCGGCGCGCTCGACCGCGAGCATCGCTGCCGCCCGCCCGCGATTGTCGACGAAGGTGTAGACCCGGGCGAGACCGCGCTTGAGCATCTCCGCCTGAACCCAGAGCCGCTTGCCGTGCCGCCGGACGCTCAGATGCGCAAGCACGCGGCGATGCCGGTCGATCCGCAGCCCGTCGTAGGACAGCCCCACCTTCCGGTCGAGGACGAGCGATTCCAGCGCCGCCCTGGCCTCCCCGGCGAGTGGCCACGCCTTCAGGCCTGGCCGGCCCAGCGGCAGTCGGGGTGCCTGAATGCCCACCAGCCGGACATGCGTGCCGCTGGCCAGGATCACCGTGTCGCCGTCCACGACGGCGCGCACGATCCCCTCGCGCGGCGTTCCGGCCGCAGCCGCCGTCCAGACCAGCGACAGCGCCAGTTGCCACGGCAGGACACGTGCGTAGAATGTGCCGGCCTTCCGGGCAATCCGCCGCGCGCCACCATGTTTGCGGTTCTGCGCCGGCATGACCGAACAGCGAGGATTGCCTCGAATTTGGTCGATGGCCGTTCGGTAATGCGTGAGCAGCTCTACCCATCCATCGAGCCCTATGACAGCGGGACGCTGGCCGTCGACGGGCTTCACCGGATCTACTGGGAGGTTTCCGGCAACCCCGAAGGCGCCCCCGTGGTCTTCCTGCACGGCGGTCCCGGCGCCGGGGCGGTCCCCGTCCATCGTCGGTTCTTCGATCCCCATCACTATCGAATCGTCGTCTTCGACCAGCGCGGCGCCGGCCGTTCGAGGCCGCGCGGCGAGCTGCGCGAGAACACCACCGGGCATCTGATCGCGGATATGGAACGAATCCGCACCATGCTCAAGATCGACACATGGCTGCTCTTCGGTGGATCGTGGGGCAGCACGCTGGCGTTGGCCTACGCCCAGACCTGCCCGGAGAGGTGTTCGGGCCTGATCCTGCGCGGCGTTTTTCTGGGCACCGCATCGGAGATCCAGTGGTTCCTCTACGGCATGCGCGCGATCTTTCCCGAGGCGTGGCGGGACCTCGTTGCGATCCTGGACGAAGATGAGCGCGAGGACATTCTGCGCGCCTACCATCGCCGCTTGATGAACGAGGACCCCAGGATATCCCTGCCCGCCGCCCGGGCCTGGAGTCGGTACGAAGGCTCGTGCTCGACGCTCCTGCCGAGCCCCGAGACGGTGGCCGCGTTCAGCGAGGATCCGATGGCGGCCGGGCTCGCTCGTATCGAGACGCACTATTTCATCAACCGCCTCTTTCTGCCGGAAAGGGGGCTGATCGATGCGATCGGGTCCATCCGCCACCTGCCCTGCACGATCGTCCAGGGTCGCTACGATATGGTCTGCCCGATCGTGACCGCCGATGCGTTGCACCGCGCCTGGCCGGAAGCCCACTACAAGGTGGTCCCCGATTCCGGCCACTCGGCGATGGATCCGGGGATCTGCCGGGCCCTGGTCAGGGCTACCGAGAGCATCAAGTCGGGGACCATGGCACGGGCGCCGATCGGCGCCTGGTGAAGGAGGTTGCAAGAGATGAGGCGCCCCCCATGACGAGGACGGACCACCAGCGCCTGAACCTCGAGCGGCTCGACCGGCCTGGCGTGAGCGAGGACGGGCGGCGCGTTTCCTTCCGGATCCGGGGCGTCGGCGGCGAGGCGGTCGGCATCGAGTGCGATCACGCCGATCTCGTGGCGCTGATCCGATATCTGGTGGGGCTGGGTCGCAACGCCGCGGCCGCGCACCGGGACGTCACCCCCCGATCATTCGGTCACAGCGACAAGGTGAGCGTCGCGCCGATCGAGACCTCCGATATCGGCCTGATGCGCGACATGGAATCTTCCGATCTCGTACTCGTGGCCCGCATGTTCGGCTTCGATCTCGCCTTTACGGTCACGCCCGCTCAGCTCGCCGCGCTGTACCGGGAGATCGAACGCGCCCTGCCCAGATCGATCCTCGTTCCGACCGGTCACGACCACCACCACGATCACGCGCATTAGCGGCGCCGTTCCGGGGCGGCTTCTGCCGACGCAAGGTGACTGGCGCTGAGCGGGGTTTTGCAGCAGACTGCCCGCTGGCGACAAGTGCGAGGCGAACGGCCATGCCATCCGATCGGGTTGCCCTGGTGGTAGGCGCCGGCGACGCGACCGGCGGCGCGGTCGCGCGCCGGTTCGCGCGTGGCGGCTATGCGACTTGCCTTGCCCGGCGCAAGGCCGATCGGCTCGCGCCGCTGGTCCGCGCCATCGCCGAAGAGGGCGGCACCGCCCATCCGTTCGGATGCGACGCCCGCCAGGAAGACCAGGTCGCGGCCATGTTCGAGCGCATCGAGACGGAAATCGGCCCGATCGAGGCGATGGTCTTCAACATCGGCGCCAATTCGCCGTCCAGCATCCTGGAGGAGACCGCGCGGCGTTACTTCAAGATCTGGGAGCTCGCCTGCTTTGCGGGCTTCCTGTGCGGGCGCGAGGCGGCGCGGCGAATGGAGGCGCGCGGCCGCGGCACGATCATCTTCACCGGGGCGACGGCCAGCGTGCGCGGGGCGGCCCGGTTTGCGGCCTTCGCCGGTGCCAAGGGTGCCCTGCGCGCCCTCGCTCAGTCGATGGCGCGCGAACTTGCGCCCCGGAACATCCATGTCGCCCATGTGGTCATCGACGGCGCGATCGACACCGCCTTCATCCGCGAGAACTTCCCCGACCGCTACACCCTGAAAGAGAAGGACGGCATCCTCGACCCCGACCACATCGCCGAAGCCTATTGGCAGATCCACGCCCAACCGCGCGATGCCTGGGCCTTCGAGATGGATTTGCGTCCCTGGATTGAGAAATGGTAGCTCGGAAAACGCCTCCAGCCGTGGCCTTCCACTTCGATTTCGGCAGCCCGAACGCCTATCTGAGCCACAAGGTCATCCCCGCGATCGAGTCACGGACGGGCGTGGATTTCCACTATGTTCCGGTCCTTTTGGGAGGCGTTTTCAAGCTGACCAACAACCGGCCGCCGATGGCCCAGCAACAGGGCGTGCGTAACAAGGCGGATTATGAGCGGCTGGAAACCGAACGCTTCATCGCCCGGCATCGCATCACCACGTTTCGCAGGAACCCGTATTTTCCGGTCAACACGCTGCGGATCATGCGCGGCGCGGCGGCGGCCGAGATCGACGGCACGCTGCGGGCCTATGTCGAGGCGGTCTTCCACCACATGTGGGAGGAGCCCAAAAAGCTCGACGAGCCCGAGGTGATCCGCGCCGCGCTGGAGTCCTCGGGTCTCGACGGCGGCGCGATCCTGGCCCGGACCGAAGACCGGGAGGTCAAGGACCGGCTGATCGCCAACACCCAGGCCTCGGTCGACGCCGGCGCCTTCGGCAGCCCGGTCTTTTTCGTCGGCGCCGAGATGTTCTTCGGCAAGGACCGTCTGCGCGATGTGGAGGAGATGATCCTCACCGGTTGAGCCCAAGTCGGGGCCACACCGGTTTCCGTGCCGCAGCACGCCCATAGTCGGGCGCGCGATCCCGTCGGCGGGCGGGTATTGCCGCGCAGGCGAGCGTTGTGAAAGACTGCCGGTTCGACGCAAACCCGTGCGGAGCCAGGCGGTGAGGAGGCCCAACGATGTCGGCGGATCACGCGCCAAGGCCGGCCCGGTCGATGCGAACGCCGGTGTTCCGGCGGATTGGCACAAGGCGCTGACCGCTCTGGTCAACGCGCTCGGCCCCGCCGGGCGAGCTCACCTGCGGATCGACGAGTTCCGCCGCGCCCGCGAGGACATTCCGCAGGAGGTCTACGACACGCTGGACTATTTCGAGCTGTGGACACAAGGGCTCGCCAACCTGCTGGTCGAGAAGGGGCTCATCGCCGGGGAGGAAATCGACCGGCGCATGAGGGACCTGCGCAATGGCATCGGTTGAGGCGGCAAGGGCGCCGTTCGCGGCCACGCCGCTGGCCGGTCCGGTCGTCGACGTCGAGGAGCGCGGCGACGGAAGCTGGGTGCTGCGTTCGCCGGTGCCGCTGGAGCCGGGGCCGGACCACATGCTCGCCAAGCTCCACGAATGGGCGGACCGGGCACCGGAGCGGACCTTTCTCGCCGAACGCGACGACGACGGGCGGTGGCGCCGGCTGAGCTATGCCCAGGCCGCGCGCCGGAGCGCGGGCATCGGCCAGGCGCTGGTCGCGCGCGGCCACGGGCCGGACCGGCCCGTGGCCGTGCTGTCGGACAACAGCATCGATTTCGGGCTCCTGCTGTTGGGCGCCATGCAGGCGGGGATCCCGATCATGCCGGTTTCGTCGGCCTACGCGCTGATGTCGAAGGACTACGCCAAGCTCAAATACGTCATCGTCCACAACGACCCGTCGGTGATCTTCGTCGATCACCCCGGCCCGTTCGCCGCAGCGTTGGCCGCCATCGACCTTGCCGGACGAACGCTGCTGACCTCCACTGGGGCCGGCGGGACCGAGAGCCTGGCCGCCTGGGCCGCCACCACGCCCGGTCCGGCGCTCGCCGAGCGTCTGGCCGGCGTCGGGCCGGACACGGTGGCGAAGATCTTGCTGACCTCCGGCTCGACCGGATCGCCCAAAGGGGTCATCAATACCCAGCGCATGATGGTGGCGAACCAGGTGATGACCCTGTTCGCCTATCGTTTCTTGCCGCGTCGTCCGCCGGTGATCGTCGACTGGCTGCCGTGGAACCACACGTTCGCCGGCAACTTCAACTTCAATATGATCCTCTTCCACGGCGGAACCTACTATCTCGACGGCGGCCGGCCGGTGCCGGGCCGGTTCGAGCAGACGCTGGCGAATCTGCGCGAGATCAGCCCGACGCTCTACCTGAACGTCCCGCGTGGTTACGACCTCCTGGTGCCGGCGCTCGAGGCCGAGCCGGCGCTGCGCGACAAGCTGTTCGCTGATCTCGACATCCTGTTCTTCGCCGGCGCCGCCCTGCCGCAGGCCCTGCGCCAGAGCCTTCAGGCGCTTTCAACCGCCGCGTGCGGCGAACGGGTGCCGATCGTCACCTCGCTGGGCTCGACCGAGACTGCGCCGGCCTCGACCTACATGACCTGGGACTCCGACGAATGGGGCAATATCGGCGTGCCGTTGCCCGGCACCGCGATGAAGCTGGTCCCCAACGGCGACAAGCTCGAGATCCGCTTCAAGGGGCCGCACATCAGTCCCGGCTATTACCGGGATCCCGAGCGGACCACACAGGCCTTCGACGAGGAGGGCTATTTCGCCATCGGCGACGCAGGGAAGTTCGTCGACCCCATCGATCCGTCCAAAGGGGTGCTGTTCGACGGCAGGGTGGCGGAAAACTTCAAGCTTCTGAGCGGGACCTGGGTGGCCGCCGGCACGCTGCGCTTGGCGGTGCTCAGCGCCGCCGCGCCGGTTCTGCAGGATGCGGTGATCACCGGTCATGAACGCGATGCGCTCGGTATTCTCGGCATCCCCAGCCCCGCCGGCTGCCGCGCCGTACGCCCGGACATCGTCGCGGATGCGCCGGTCGAGGCGATCATCGCCGACCCCGAGATCCGCGCGCGGCTCGCTGCGGGCCTCGCGCGGCACAACCGGGAACACCCGGGCAGCAGCACTCGGATCACCCGCGCGCTGCTTCTCGCCGAACCACCGCAGATCGACGAAGGGGAAATCACCGACAAGGGCTATGTCAACCAGCGCGCCGTGCTCGCCCGCCGCGCCGGTGACGTCGAACGGCTTCACGCCGATCCTCCCGACGAGGACGTGCTGGTGATCCCGTAACGACCCGTGCGGGGCACGCAGGCGCGGCGCACAGCCGGTCGTGCCGGTACGGACCCCGCCGCCGCACCCCGCAAGGGCGGCCCGGCTTGATCCGCCCCCGCGGTCCTGTATCATCCCGCGCTGCGAGCCACGCCTGATCGAGCGCAACGAGACCGCACACCGGATGGCACAGCCGATCGACCCGCCCGAGGTCATAGAGGTCCAGGACACCGACGTGCGCTGCGACGGCGGCGGGGCGCTCGGCCATCCCAGCGTTTATCTCAGCCTGGCCAGGGAGGGACGGGCCGTGTGCCCCTATTGCGACCGGCTGTTTCTGCGCATCTCAGGCGCGCACGACGGCCACGGATAGGAGGCGCCCCCGGCGCAGGGGTGTGCGCTCACAGCGCGGTTTCGATCCATTCGACAAGCTTGGATTTAGGCAGTGCGCCGACCTTGGTCGCGGCGATCTCGCCGTTCTTGAACAGCATCAGCGTCGGGATGCCGCGCACGCCGAACTTGGTCGGCGTCATTGGGTTTTCGTCGATGTTGAGCTTGGCGACGGTGAGCTTGTCGGCCATCTCGGTGGCGATTTCCTCGAGAAAAGGCCCGATCTGTTTGCACGGCCCGCACCATTCCGCCCAGAAGTCGACCACGACAGGACGATCGGCCTTCAGGACGTCGACATCGAAGGAGTCGTCGGAGATCGCTTTGCTCGCCATGAACTGTCCTCGTCGGCACTGAATCGGGCTGGAGCGGACTCTAGGATCGGGCCGCCGCCCGGTCAAGGAGGGTGGTCTTCCAGCAGCGCCGCCGGTATGGCCATCACGCGCGGCGCGGCAGTCCAGATCAGCGCGCAGCGGATCGGTCGGTCGGGATGGATCTTCTCCAGCAAGGCGCGATAGGCGGCAAGCTGGCGCAGATAGGCCACCGGGACGTCTTTGGTGCGCGCCGGCGGCTTCTGGTCGGTCTTGAAATCGACCAAGTGGATCTCCGTCTGCCCGATCAGCAACCGATCGATCCGGCCGGAGAAGAGCCGGTTTCCGATCCATCCCGCGATCGGCGCCTCGGCGCGCGCCTCGGGCCCGAACAGGGGTGCAACCTCCGGCGTGGCAAGCACCCCCAGCCCTTCGCGCGCCAGCGCCTCCTGCTCGGCCGGGGAGAGCGCCAGCACCGGTCGGCCGAGATGGGCCGCCATTACCGGCGCCCGCCTCTCTGGGTCGATGTCGGGCAGCGCCCGCAGGAGGTCGTGGACGATGCGGCCGCGGCGCAACCCCGCGCCGCCGTCCGTCCCGAGCGGCGCGCCCCCGCCACCCGGGTGCCCGTCGAGGCGCGAGGGTGCGGCCGCCCTCGATGCCGGCGGCTCCGGCGGTGCCGGCCGCTGTGTCCAGTCGGGCAGCGGGTGGACTGCCTCCGCCTCGGCCGCGGGCGGGTCCGCACGGTCGGGCGGCGCATCCTGCGGGCATGTCAGGCGCAGCGCCCGGCCCGACCAGCCGTCGATCTCCGGCGCGGCGAGGGTCATCTCGAACGGTTCGGCAAGTGGCTCCAGCGCGCGCTCGATGATACGGTACCAGCAGCTCTGCGAGGCCGTCCGTCCGGTGGTGTAGCCGCAGACATGCAGGCGGTCCTGGGCGCGGGTCATCGCAACGTAGAGCAGCCGGCGGTACTCCTCGTCGCGGTGCCGTTCGGCCTCCTCTCGGAGTGCAGCGGTGCGCGGATCCTCCTCGCCGCGCCGCGGCCGCCACAGCAGAACGGGCCGGCCGCGTTCGTCGTCCGGCCACAACAGGCCGGAGATGTCCGCGGGGGTCTGCATCGTATCGGCGAGCATCACGATCGGCGCCTCGAGCCCCTTGGCACCGTGGACGGTCATGATGCGGACCTCGTCGCGGCCGGTCTGTTCGAGGTCGCGCTTGACCTCGGTCGCGGC
>CAYFYS010000021.1:0-11901 GCA_964347365.1 uncultured Rhodospirillaceae bacterium
GCAGGTTACAGCGCTCCTTACTGGGGGGACGGTGAGCAATGCGGACAATCGGCTAGCCCGCGCGGCACCGCGCCTTCCATGAACCCGGCGAGCCCGCGCAGCATCACTTCGGCCTGATACTCTCCCGCCTTGGGAAACAGGCCCTTGCCGAGGATCTCGGTGTTCAAGTCCGCCTTGCGCAGAAGCGCGTTGATCGCCTGTTCGAGATAGTCCGGGAAACCTTCCTCGACCACCAGAACAGCGCGCTTGCCCGCGCAGAAGTCGGCGATTTCGTCATCGACCAGCGGGTAGGTCACGTTGAGGCACAGGATCGGCACCTTGGCGGTGCCGAAGACATCGGCCATGCCGAGCTGTTGCAGCCCGCGGATGACCGAGTTGAACAGCCCGCCCTGGCAGATGATCCCCACGTCATCGAGCGGCCCGTCGAAGATTTCGTTCAGCTTGCGCTCACGGATGAAGGCGATCGCGGCGGGAAAGCGCTGATCGATTTTCAGCTTTTCCTGCAAATAGGTCGCCGGCGGCAGCGCGATGCGGTCGAGGCTGAATTCCGGCTTGGGCAGCGGCCGGTTGGTCGAATACGTGCCCTGCCGGTTGTTCCTGGTGGCGAACCGGCCGGTGACGTGGCAGGCGCGGATGCGGAACTCGACCATCACCGGGGTGTGCGAGGCCTCGGAAAGCTCGAAGCCGGTCTCGATCAGATCGACCACGCGGGGATGGCTCGGCCTGGGGTCCATCAGCCAGGTCGAACATTTCATGGCAAAGGCGTGGGTGCGCTCCTGAATGATCGAGGAGCCTTCGCCGTAGTCTTCGCCGAGGATGATCAGCGCACCGCCGATCACCCCGGCCGAGGCGACGTTAGACAGCGCGTCGGCGGCCACGTTCGTGCCCACGGTCGACTTCCAGGTCACCGCGCCACGGATCGGGTAGTTGATCGAGGCTGCGAGCATTGCAGCGGCCGCGGCCTCGTTGGCGCAGACCTCGGTATGCACGCCGAGCTCGGCCATCAGGCCCTTGGAATCGGAGGTCAGCACATCCATCAGATGGGAGACCGGCGCGCCCTGATAGCCGCCGACATAACTCACCCCCGACTGCAGCAGAGCCTTGGTGATCGCAAGGATCCCCTCGCCCTCGAAGTACTCGCCGTCGCCCTTTCTCAGGAGCGCGACTTCGTTCTCAAACGTCCGTTCCATGGCGCGTCTCCACTCGCCCGGGTTCTCTGGCACCTAGAATAGCGGCATCGGCGGGCTGAAGCACCACCAGCGCATCGAGGGCGATCAGACCGTCCGGATAGGCGCGCACCGGGTTGAGGTCGAGCTCTGCGATCTCCGGACGGGCGGTGACCAGGGCGGCGACCGCCAGGACCGCCCGGACGATCGCCGACCGATCCGGCGCGGCCGCGCCGCGCCAGGGCCCCAGCAGCGCGCGGCCGGCGAGGCTTTCGATCATCTCCTCGATGTCGTCTTCGCCGAGCGGGGCCAGACGGGCGGACACATCGCCGATCGCCTCGGCCGCTACGCCGCCGAGCCCCAAAAGGACCGTCGGACCGAAGGACGGATCGTTGCGCGCGCCGATGATCAGCTCCACGCCGGGCGGTGCGGTCTCCTCGATCAGCCAGCGCTCGCCCGCGATCGAATCGAGCGCCCGGATGAGAGCGTCCTCGGTCTCGATCCCCAAATGGACGCCGCCCGCTTCGGTCTTGTGGAGGATTCGGGGATCGAGCACTTTGACGACCACAGGTTTTCCAAGCGCCTCGAACGCCGCCAGGGCCTCGGCGCGACCGGTGCACGCCCGGCCCCTGGGGACGGCAATGCCGCATCCGGCGATGAGCGTCTTGGCGGCGTCTTCGTCGCGCGCGGCAGGGCCGAGCGGCGGGACATCGCGCCCATCGCGCGGCGGCGGCCGTGCACGGGCGCGACCGCGCGCATCCTCGGCCAGTGCACGCATCGCCCGTGCGGCGCGGTCCGGCGCGGGCAGCGCCGCGATCCCGGCCGCGCGCAGGGCGCCGATCACCGCCGCGACACGATCGGGAACCCCGCTGGTGCCGAAGACCATGGGTTGCATACCCCCCTTGCGCGCTGCGGCGCAGGCCGCAACCGGATCGAGGGTCGCATCCTCGATCAGCGCATAGCACAGCACCGCATCGATTGCGGCATCCCCGGCAACAAGCCGCAGCACGTCGCCGAAGCCCGCGTCGGGCCGGCCGGTGTCCACGGGGTTGCTCATGTGGGTCAGCGGCGGCAGGTGGGCTGCGATTCGCTCCACCGTCGGCGCCGCCAGCTCCGGGATGCGCAGACCGGCCGATTTCAGCGTATCGGTCATCAGCAGGCCCGGCCCGGCCTGCGCGGTCAGTATGCCGATGCCCGGGTTGCGGTTCGCTGCGAGCCGGCCCAGAGACAAAGCGTGCGCGGCATCGAGCGCATCGGCAAGCCCCTCGACCACCACCGCGCCGGCCTGGACCAGCGCCGATCGCGCAAGCATGTAGCTGCCCATGAGGGTGCCGGTGTGGGACTGGGCGAACCCGCCGAGATCGGTCTTGCCGACCGGCAGGGCGATCACCGGCTTGACGGCGGCAGCGGCCGCGACGGCCTCGAACAACGCCCTGCCGTCGGCAACGCCCTCGAGGTGGACGACGATCGCCCGTGTCCGGGGATCTCCGGCCAGGTAGTCGATCGCTTCCGCCGCGCCGACATCGGCGGCATTGCCCAACCCCGCGGCCAGGCTGATGCCGAGCCCCTCGGCATGGGCCATCATCGCGAGCGTGAGGTTGATCCCGCCCGACTGGGCGATGATCCCGATCGTCCCCGGGGCGATTTCAGCCGCCGCCGGCAGGAAGGTGCAGGCAAGCCCGCGGGCCGGCCGCAGGAACCCCGAGGTGTTGGGTCCGAGCAGCCGCAGGCCCCCAGCGCGGCACGCAGCGAGCACTTCGGCTTCGAGGATCGCCCCTTCCGCGCCCGTCTCGCGGAACCCGCCGCTGACCATAAACGCAGCCCCCGCGCCGACTGCGGCAGCTTCTTCGATCACCGCAACGCTATGGCGCGCCGGCAGGACGATCGCCACCAGATCAATCGGGTCCGGCACCTCCGAAAGGCACGTGAAGACGCGCTTACCCAGAATCGCGCCGCCGCGCGGATTGATCGGATGGACCGTTCCGCTAAAACTCTCCAGCGCCTTGAGGATCTGAAAGCCCGCCTTGTCCTGCGATGCCGAGGCGCCGACGACGGCGATCGAGGCGGGGTCGAACAGTCGCGCGAGCGTGCCCGAAGGTGCCGTCATGGCCTACGCCCCGTCACCCGGGGGCGAGGCGCCGGTCTCCCGCTTGCCCAGCGCTTCGCGCGCCCGTTCGCGATGCTCGCTTTTGAGGTTGGCGCCGATCGCCTTGATCGCGGCCACCAGCACCGCCGCATCGTCGGTGAATCCGAAACCGGCGACGAAGTCCGGGATCACGTCCGCCGGGGTGACGAAATAGGCCACCGCGCCCATCAGCACTGCCTTGACGTAGAGCGGCGTCTTCGCATCGACTGCGCAGTACCAGGATGCGACCGCGTCTTCGACGAACGGCACCCTGCCGAGGGTGGCCCGGATCTTGTCCTTCAGCCCGCGCGCAACGATCGCCTCGTCGCGGGCGAGCTTCTCGGTATCGACAGGGGGTGTGTCGTTATCCGGATCGGTCCAGGCCACGTCGTCTCATATGGGGTCGCTCGGCGCAGACGGAAAGAGGTCGAGCCGATGCGCCCGGGATGCCGGCCGGATAACGAAAACACCCCGGCGCGGATACGCCGGGGTGTTCGGTCGCGATCGCTGCCGGGCCGCTATTTCGCCGTGCCGAACAGGATCGCACGCGCCTTGGCGACGATCGCGGGCGGGGCCTTGAGGTTGGCCGCGACGATCTGCTGGATCTCCTCGCCGGTCGATGGCGTGACCTCGAGCCGGCTCTTCTTCATCTCGGCGACGAAGGCGGGCTTCCGGACGACCTTGTCGAAGGCCGCGCGCAGGAAGGCCACCCGGTCGGCGGGTACGCCGGGCGGGAAGGCGAGGCTGCGCCCGATCGAGACCAGGGTCGACATGAACCCGACCATCGGCCGGTCGGCGGGATCGACCAGGTTGCGCAGCATCGGAACATCAGGGTGGTCGCGCTCCGGAACCGGCCCCATCTGCATCAGCGCAATCGCGTAACCGCTGTCGAACCAAGCCTTGCGGTTGGTCTTGAAGGCGAGCCAAGTCAGGTTGATTCCGGCCACTTCGCCCTGCTCCATGGCGAGCAGCATCTTGCGCGAGCCGCGATAGCCGCGGACGATCTTGATCCGGGTATTCAACAGCCCGTTGACCAGCGCCGGGATCTGGTAGGTCTGGGAACCGACGCCGGAGGATGCGAGCGGCACTTCCTTGGTCTTGAGGTCCTCCCAGGAGGCGACGCCGGAATCGCTGCGGATCGCCATCAGAGAGTTGCTGCGCACCGCACCGCCCAGGAAGGTGAACTTGTCGGATTCGTACTTCGCCTTGCCCGGTCGCAGGAGTTCGGTGATCACCAGCGTGTCCGGCGGCATGACGATGACCGATCCGTCCTTCGGTGCGACGTTGTAGGCATAGTTGGTCATCTTCAGGCCGCCCGCGCCGGGCATCGACTGGGCGATGATCGAGGCCGCGCCGATCTCGTCCCTGAGGTGATTTCCGAGCGAGGTGGAACTCTTGCCGTAGGTGCCGCCGACGCCGTAACCCTGGATGATTTTGACCGTGCGGCCGTTATAGAACTCCGCCGGCGACATCGCCGCGGCGGCACCGGCCGCAAATACGCCGATCGCGGTCAGCCCGGCGGCTCTCAAAATCGTTCTGCTCATTGCTTGTGTCGCCCTCCTTGGCCCGTGGATGCGGTTCGTTGCGTCCTGTCGGTCATCAGAACAGATTTCAGTCGCCGTCTCAATCGTGGCGCCGCTGGAGGCTTCGCGTCATGCGGATATGGGCGATGCCCGCCTCGTCAAACGGCGCGCCCTGGACGGTGAAGCCGAGGGCGGCATAAAAGCCCTCGGTCGTCGCCTGGGCGTGAAGGACCGCCGTGGCGGTGCCTGCTTCGTCCAGATCGTCGAGCAGCCGGCGCATCAGCCGGCTTCCGATCCCGTTGCCGCGCAACGGGGCGAGCACGGCGACGCGTTCGATCTTGGCCTGGCCGGGCGCGATCGTTCGCACCCGCGCGGTGGCGATCGGCACGCCGTCGCGCCGCACCAGATAGTGCCGGCACCGATGGTCGTGCCCGTCGATCTCAAGGCTCTCAGGCACACCCTGCTCGTCGCAGAAGACCGCGCGTCTGATCGCCAGCGCCGCCGCCAGCGCCGCAGTGCCGTCGATCTCGTCGATGCGGATTCCGTTCAACGCGCCGGCCGCCGGGCGTGGACCCACCGGTGCCGCCCCGTTATGGTCTGGCGCCAAGCCATCTGCGGAGTCAAACAGAAGGTCGCCCGAAAATGAAGGTGTTTGCGTTCGCCGCTTCGCTCAGCACGGAGTCGATCAACAGACAGCTCCTCGAGGTGGCGCTCGGCATCGTCGAGGCCGCCGGCCACGAGGCGGACCGCGCCGAATTCCGCGCGTTCGACATGCCGCTGGTGGACGGCGACCGGGCGCAACGCGGCGACATCCCCGACGGCGCCCGCGCGCTGGCTGCGCGCATCCAGGCGGCCGATGCGTGGATCCTCGCCTGTCCGGAGTACAACTGGACCATGCCCGGCACCATCAAGAACGCCGTCGATTGGCTGTCGCGGATGCAGCCGGTGCCGATCGACGGCAAGTCGGTGCTGCTGCTCTCGGCTTCGCCGTCTCTGGTGGGCGGCTTTCGCGGGCTGATGAACCTGCGCACGCCGCTGGAGGGTCTGGGCTGCTGGTGCTATCCCAAGAACTTCTCGCTCGCGCAGGCGCGCCAAGCCTATGACGACGACGGCCGGCTCAAGGACCCGGCGCTTGCGGCCATGCTTGAAGCGATGGTGAAAGACTACCTGTCGGCGGCTGCGGCGCTCAATGCCCGCTGACCGACGGGCCCATGTCGGGGCCGCTTTCCCGCGCAAGGAAGACGGCGCGCTGCTGACCGGGCGGGCGCGGTTCATCGACGACATGGAGCCCGTCCCCGGGCTGCGCCACGCCGCGCTCCTGCGCTCGCCCCATCCCCATGCGCGCATCCGCGCGATCGATGTCGCGCGCGCCGCCGCCCACCCGGGCGTGCATGGCGTTCTCACCGGCGCGGACATCGCCGCGATCACCGATCCGATCCCGTCGGCGGTGCGGGTGCCGATCGCCTACTACCCCATGGCGGTGGACAAGGTGCGCTATTGCGGCGAGCCGGTGGCGTTGGTCGCCGCCGGGGACCGCTACGTGGCGGAGGATGCGCTGGAGCTGATCGAGGTGGCCTACGAGCCGCTGACACCGGTGGTCGACCTGGACAAGGCGATGGCCGAGGACGCGGTGCTCCTGCACGAGGCGGTCGGCTCCAACGTCGTGCATCACCGAAGCTTCCGCTACGGCGATCCCGAGTCCGCGTTCGCCGAGGCCGATCACGTCGTCAGGCTCGACTGGCGGTTCCCGCGCTACGCCTCCACGCCCATGGAGACCTGCGGTGCGATCGCCCAGTTCGAGCCCGCGCCGGACCGCTATACCATCTGGTCGAATTTTCAGGGGCCCTTCATCCTCCATGCGCTGATGTGCGGCGCGCTCAAGGTGCCGGGCAACCGGTTGCGGCTGATCACTTCGCCCCACAGCGGCGGCAGCTTCGGGATCAAGCAGAGCATGTTCCCGCACATGGTGCTGCTGGCCGCCGCCAGCCGGCTGCTCGACGTCCCGCTCAAATGGATCGAGGACCGGCTGGAGCACCTGACCGGCCTGTCCAGCGCATCCAACCGGCAGGATGCGATCGAGGCGGCGTTCCGCGCCGATGGCGAGCTGATCGGTCTCAGGTTTTTCAACACCGTCGATGTCGGCGCCTATATCCGTGCCCCGGAGCCGGCCTCGGTCTACCGGATGCACAGCGCATCGAACGCCTGCTACCGGGTTCGCAACATCTTCGTCGACAACCGCCTGGTGGTCACCAACCGGGTGCCGATCGGCCTCAATCGCGGCTATGGCGGACCGCAGTTCTTCTTTGCGCTGGAGCGTGCGATGGATACCGGCGCCCGCCGGCTCGGCATCGATCCGACCGAGATCCGCCGGCGCAACTTCATCGCCAGGGACGCCTTCCCCTACCGTACGCCGGCCGGCGCACTTTATGACGCCGGCGACTACGAGGCCGGGCTCGACGAGGCGATCAGGCTCGCCGGCTACGAGGGTCTCCTTGCCGAGCGCGCCCGCGCCCGCGAACAGGGTCGCCTGTTCGGCATCGGCCTTGCCACCGGGATCGAGCCGTCGGGCTCCAACATGGCCTATGTCACACTCGCCCAGACGCCGGAAGAGCGCGCCAGGGCGGGCGGACGCTCGGGCGGGCTGGGCACCTGCACGGTGGCCGTCGATCCGTCGGGCGCGGTGACCGTCAAGACGGTCTCCACGCCGGCGGGCCAGGGCCACGGCACCGTCGCCGCCCAGATCGTCGCCGATGCGCTGGGTCTGCACCCCGAGGACATCGACGTGGTCACCGAGGTCGACACGCTGACCAGCGCCTGGTCGCTCGCCTCGGGCAACTACGCCAACCGGTTCTCCTCGGTGGTCGTCAGCGCGATCGCCGAGGGCGCCCGGCGGGTCGCGGACAAGGTCCGTCTGCTTGCCGCCGATACGCTGGAGGTCGCACCCGAGGACATCGAGCTGGTCGGCGGCGCGGCCCGCATCGTCGGCGTGCCCGACAGGGCGGTTCCCTTCAAGCGCGTTGCGGCACGGACCCACTGGCATCCCGCAGGCCTGCCGGAGGGGGTTCCGCCGGGCCTGTTCGAGACCGTCATCATCTCCCCGGCGGAGCTCGGCCCGCCGGACGCACAGGACCGTGTCGCCTCGGCGGTGACCTTCGGCCATGTCTGCGATTTGGCGGCGGTCGAAATCGATCCCGCCACCGGCCGGATCGCGGTCAAAACCTACGTGTCGGTCCACGATGTCGGCACGGTGCTGAACAAGCTGATCGTCGAGGGCCAGATCTATGGCGGGTTCGCCCACGGGCTCGCCGGCGCGCTCCTCGAGGAGCTGGTCTACGACGCCGACGGCAACCCGCTATCGGGCAGCTTCGCCGATTATCTCTGCATCACCGCCCCGGAAATGCCGGCGGTCAGCATCGGGCATCTCAGTACGCCCTCGCCGCACAGCGCGCTCGGCTCCAAGGGCATGGGGGACGGCTCTTCCATGCTGGCGCCGGTGGCGATCGCCAATGCCGCGGCTGATGCGCTCGGGCGCGAGGATATCGAGCTGCCGCTGACGCTGAACAAGGTCTGGAGTCTGGCCGGCGGCCGCGTCACGGGGGACATCGGCGGAGACCGCCGGTGAAGCCGGCACCCTTCGAATACTGCCGCGCCGATACGCTGGATGAGGCGCTCGACCTGCTTGCGGAGTTCGGCCCCGACGGCGCCGTCCTGGCCGGTGGCATGTCGCTTTGTGCGATGCTCAACTTTCGGCTGGTCCGGCCCGCAGCGGTGATCGACATCAACCCGATCGCCGCGCTCGGCGGGATCGCGCGCGGGGACGGCTGGCTTGAGACCGGCGCGACCTGCCGCCAGGTCGATGCGCTGCGCTCCGAGGCGGTCGCAGATGCGGTCCCGCTGCTCGCACGCGCGCTGCCCAGCGTCGGACATTTCCAGACGCGCAATCGCGGCACGCTCGGCGGCTCGGTCGCCCATGCCGATCCCAGCGCGGAGATCCCGCTTTGTCTGCTGACGCTGGGCGGCGAGATCGCGCTCGCCTCCAGGGCGCGAACCCGGGCGATGCCGGCCCGGGAGTTCTTCTCCGGCATTCTGACGACCGCGCGGGAGCCCGACGAATTGCTGACCGGGCTGCGCTGGCCGGCGGCCCCGGCCGGCGCCGGGTTCGCATTCGAGGAGATCGCCCAGCGCCGGGGCGACTTCGCGATCGCTGCGGCGGCGGCGGCAGCGACGCTGGACGAGGACGGGTCCGTCCGGACGCTGTCGCTCGGGCTCGGCGGGGTGGAGGATCGGCCGATCACCGTCGATGTCGCGGACTTCATCGGCGCACCGGCAACCGCCAGCACCGCCGGCGCGATCGCCGCGGCGGCGGCGCAGACGGTCGCGCCGATCACCGACGCGCAGGCTAGCCCCGCCTATCGCCGCCAGCTCGTGCGCGTGCTCGGCGCGCAGGTGATCGCGCGTGCCTTCGAAGACGCACGGACGGGGACATAGACGATGCTGCGCATCAAGCCGGACAGCCGGCACCGCGTGTGCGTTACGGTCAACTTCCGTATGCGGACCGGCTATGCCGCGCCGCGCATGCTGTTGAGCGACTTCCTGCGCCACGAACTCAAGCTGTTCGGCACCCATGTCGGCTGTGAACACGGCGTCTGCGGCGCCTGCACGGTGATGATCGACGGGCGCGCGAGCCGGTCCTGCCTGCGGCTTGCCGTTCAGGTCGACGGGGCGGAGATCGTCACCGTCGAGGGGCTGGCCGACGGCGCGGTGCTGAGCCCGCTGCAGCAGGCCTTTCACCGCCACCACGCGCTGCAATGTGGCTTCTGTACGGCCGGCATCCTGGCATCGGCTACCCAGTTTCTTCAATCCAATCCGCACCCGAGCGAAGCCGAGGTGCGGGACATGCTGTCCGGGCACATCTGCCGCTGCACCGGCTATCACGGGATGGTGCGCGCCATCCTCGACGTGGCGGGCGAGGGGGAGGCGGAACCCCGTTGCCCATGATCCCGCTCGGCACCCTCTTCACGCGCGCGGTCGAGCGTGATCCGCACGCGCTTGCGATCGTGGAAGGGCCGCAACGGATGCGCTACGGCGAGTGGGACCGGCATGTGCGATGCCTCGCCGGAGGTCTCGCCGGGCTCGGCATCGGGCCGGGCGATGCGGTGGTCCTCGTGCTGTCCAACCGGATCGAGATGGCAAGCCTCTTCTGGGCCTGCCAGATGGTCGGCATTCGCTTCGTGCCGTTCAACTGGCGCGGCACCGCGGAGGACTTTGCTTACGTTCTGCAAGATGCCGAAGCTGCGGTCTTCGTCTACGAGCCGCGGTCGGAGGCCGCCGCGGTCGCCGCCGCGGACCGCAGCGGTGTCCCGCCGGGACGACGGATCGTCGTGGGCGGGGCAGGGGGCGGGGACGTGTCGTTTTCCGATCTCCTGGCCGCAGCGCCGGTCGCCGAGCCCGGGCGCATCGATCCCGACTCGACCTGCCTAATGCTCTACACCTCCGGCACCACCGGAAGGCCCAAGGGGGTGCCGCGTTCGCACAACGCCGAGCGCCACGCCTCGATCGCCTGCGTTGCGCAGCTCCGCTACGCCTATCGCGAGGTCCAGCTCGGCGTGATGCCGCTGTTCCATACCATGGGGGTGCGGGCGCTGGAGATGTCCACGGTACTGAACGGCGCCTATGTCTGCATGCCGCACTTCGATGCTGGCGAAGCGCTTTCCCTGATCCAGTCCGAGCGGATCGAGGCGCTGTTCCTGGTACCCACGATGTTCCACGACCTCGTCGGCCATCCCGACTGCGCGAGGACCGATCTGGGCGCGGTTCGCCATATCGGGTTCGCCGGCGCATCGATGACCTCGGCGCTTACGCGGCGCTGTGCGGCGGTCTTCGAGCCGGAGGTATTCGTCAACTTCTACGGCTCCTCGGAGATCTATACCTTCTCGACCTGCGATCACGTGCTCGACAAGCCGGGCTGCGCGGGGCGCGCCGGTGTCGGGCAGAGTCTGCGCGTGGTTTACGCCGACCCCGACGCCGCATCGGGACCCCATCGGGTCCTGCCGCAGGGCGAGATCGGCGAGGTGGTCGCGCCGATGGAAGGTCTCGATGCGTTCGAAGGCTATTGGAGGCGCCCGGATGCGGATGCCAGGGCGATCCGCGGCGGTTGGTACTTCACCGGCGATCTCGGCTATTTCGATGCGGACGGAGAACTGTTCCTGGTCGGTCGCGTTGACGACATGATCATCTCCGGCGGCGAGAACATCCACCCCGAGGAGGTCGAGGATGTGCTCGATGCCGTGCCGTCGGTCCGTCAGGCCGCGGTGGTGGGCATGCCCGACGAACGGCTCGGTCAAAAGGTGGTGGCCTTCGTCGAGCCGGCTTCAGGCGATGCCGACGCCGAATCGCTCGATGCGGCGTGCCTGGCGAGCGGCTTGGCCCGCTTCAAGCGGCCGCGCGCCTATGTCTTCGTCGAGCGCATCCCGCGCTCGGCGGCGGGGAAGCTTCTGCGCCGGTTGTTGCGCGAGGGTGCGTACACGGCGCTGCCCGGATTTCGCAGCACGCTCGAGGGGAGGGAGTAAGTCCATGGAGCGGAACTATGCCGAGCACCGCGCGGAGGTCCTGCGCAGCCTCGATGGCCTCAGGGTCGCAGTCGATGTCGAGCGCCGGATCGGCCACCTGATTCTCGACCGTCCGCCGCTCAACATAGTCTCCTACCAGGCGCGACGGCAGATCCGCGCCGTCATCGAGGCGATGGACGAGGACGCCGACATCGGCGTGATCGTCATCCGCGGTGCCAACGGGGTGTTCACCTCCGGCGGCGACGTGAAGTCCTTCCCCGCGATCCCCAAGGACGGCATGTCCGACCTGGCCGACAATATCGGCGCGCCCGAACGCTGTACCAAGCCCGTGATCGCGGCCCTGGAGAAGTACTGCTTCGGGGTCGGGTTCGAACTCGCCCTGGCCTGCGATTTCCGTCTGGCCACGGCGGACTGCCTGGTGGCGCTGCCCGAAACCGATCTCGGTCAGATGCCGGGCTCGTGCTGCAGCGTGCGGGTCGTGCGCATCGCGGGCCTGACCCGCGCCAAGGACATGGTGA
>CAYFYS010000022.1:0-11623 GCA_964347365.1 uncultured Rhodospirillaceae bacterium
AATCGCCACGCTGGGTCGCGGGCCTGCCGCCGGCTGGGAAGCGGCTTGGAATGGCGTAATATCGCCGGGCGTGGCATCGGTGGGCTCTTCGCCGGCGCCCCTGACCAGGACTCGGAGCGCGTATCCGGTGTATGCCGTCGCCTTTCCTGCCATCGATCCGATCGCTTTGGAGATCGGCCCGCTGGCGATCCGCTGGTACGCGCTGGCCTATGTGGTGGGGATCCTGCTCAGTTGGCGTTACATGATCGTCCTGGCGAGGCGCTCGCCGGCACGGATCGCGGCCCGGCAGATCGACGATTTCGTGCTCTGGGCGACACTCGGTGTGGTGGTCGGCGGCCGGTTGGGCTACGTGCTGTTCTACAAACCGGGCTATTTCCTGGATCACCCCGGCGACATCCTTGCCATGTGGCAGGGCGGCATGTCCTTCCATGGCGGGCTGTGCGGGGTGGTTCTCGCCTCGATCGTCTTCGCCCGCGTGCGCGGCATCCGCTGGCTTGCGCTGTGCGATCTGATCTGTGCCGCGGTGCCGATCGGGCTGTTCCTCGGCCGGATTGCGAACTTCGTCAACGGGGAGCTTTACGGACGCGCGACCACGGCTTCCTGGGGCATGGTCTTCCCCGGCGGCGGGCCGCAGCCGCGTCACCCCAGCCAGCTCTACGAGGCGGTCCTTGAGGGTCTGGTGCTGTTCGTTGTCCTGGCGCTCCTGGCCTGGCGCGGCCGCGCGCTGGACCGGCCGGGGCTGGTGAGCGGCGCCTTCCTGACCGGCTATGCGATGGCGCGCGGGTTCGTGGAGTTCTTCCGCCAGCCCGACGCGCATCTGGGATTTGTCGTGCCGGGCACCACGATGGGCCAGCTTCTGTCGCTGCCGTTGCTGCTCGCAGGCCTTTACCTGATGTTTCACGCAGGCCGCCGATGACCAAGCTGGAAATGGCGATCCGTGCGCGTATCGCGCGCGAGGGGCCGATGCCGCTGGCGCGGTTCGTCGAGGCGGCGAACAACGATCCCGATCACGGCTACTATCGTACCCGAGACCCGTTGGGGCGGCACGGCGACTTCGTCACCGCACCGGAGATTAGCCAGGTCTTTGGCGAGTTGATCGGCGCATGGTGCGCCGTCGCATGGCAGTCGCTGGGGGCACCCTCACCGGTGGTCGTGGTCGAGCTCGGCCCGGGCCGGGGCACGCTGATGGCCGATCTCCTGCGCACTGTCGCGACGGTCATGCCGGCGCTCGCCGCTGCGATCGATCTCCATCTGATCGAAACCAGCCCTGTGCTCATCCGCGCCCAGAGCGCCGCGCTGAGCGGCCGTCGGGCGTGCTGGCACGCCGGGCTCCACAGCGTGCCTGCAGGGCCGCTGATCCTGATCGCCAACGAGTTCTTTGATGCCCTGCCGGTCGACCACCACGTCCGGCGCGGCGGAAGCTGGCACCGGCGCTGCGTTGCGATCGACCGCACGACTGACCGGCTGTGCTTCGTGGACGGCCCGATGGTGCGTTGCCCCGACGAACCGATCCGCGATGCACCCGACGGCGCGGTGTGGGAGACCAGCCCGGCCGCTTGCGCGGTGGCTGGATCGGGCGCCGAACGCATCGCGGATTGGGGTGGCGTGGCGCTGATCATCGACTACGGCTACGCCCGGAGCGCCCCCGGCGAAACGCTTCAGGCGGTACGACGACACCGCCCGGTCGGCATCCTCGATACACCGGGTGAGGCCGATCTGTCCGCCCATGTCGATTTCCAGGCGCTGACCTGCGCCGTCCGATCGCGGGGTGCGGCCGGCCACGGACCGGTGCCGCAGGGTGCCTTTCTCGCCCGGCTCGGCCTGAAGGCGCGGCAGGAGCGGCTTCTTGCTGCGGCCGCGCCGGCGCAGCGCGCCGACATTCGCGCGCGCTGCCGTCGCCTGGCCGCTCACGACCAGATGGGCCTCCTGTTCAAGGCCCTTGCGCTGACCGGTCGCGATGCGCCCGTCCCGGCCGGGTTCGATCCCCCCTGGGGCGGTGAGCGATGCTGACCTGCAGGACGCTCGCTACGTGTGCGGGCGTCAAACACGCCTTCTTCACCCGTGCCGGAGGGGTGTCTGGCGGGATCTACGCCGCGCTGAATTGCGGCCTGGGTTCGCGGGACGACGCCGCCTCAGTGCGGGAGAATCGGTGCCGTGCGATGGCTGCGAGGGACCTGCCGGCCGAAGCCTTGCACACCCTATACCAGGTTCACGGGACGACGGTGCTGCCGGTGCGGGCGCGGAACCCGGATCGGTGCCGGGTCGCAGCTGATGCGCTGGTAACTTCCGTGCCCGGGGTCGCGCTCGGCATCCTGACGGCCGACTGCGCTCCGGTTCTGTTCGCCGACCCGTGTGCCGGGGTGATCGGCGCCGCCCATGCCGGCTGGCGCGGGGCGTTGGCGGGGGTGCTGGCCGCCACGGTCGAGGCGATGGAGGCGCTCGGCGCGGCGCGCGCACGGATCGCCGCCGCCGTGGGGCCGTGCATCGGCCAGGCTTCCTACGCGGTCGGCTCCGATTTCGCTGCGCGATTCGTGGCCGGCGATGCCCGAAACCGGGAATGGTTCTCCTTTCCCGATGCCACCGGTCGGCCGCATTTCGATCTCGAAGGCTATGTCGCAAGCCGGCTGAACGCTCTGGGGCTCGCTGCGGTTTCGCGCACCGGTGCGGATACCTGCGCCGACCCGGCGCGGTTTTTCAGCTACCGGCGCGCATGCATCGACGGCGAATCGGACTATGGTCGGGCCTTGTCGAGCATCGTCCTTGCGCCGTGAGGGGTCGTGCCGCATTTGATCGTCTTCGCGTGCGTCATGATTCTGGGCCTGTTGGCGACTTGTGCCCTCTAGAGTCCGTTTGTGCGGATCGGACCGGACCAGCGTGTTCGGAACCCGCTGCGGCTCGGTCGTGCCCGTCTGGCTTCTGGCTACCGCCGTCCTGGCCGGGTGCCAACCGCTTCCCCGACCCTTCGCCCTGGCCGGTGGGGAAACCGCCAACCCCCTGGTCACGCTCCGGGACGGTCCCGGGGTTGCGGTCCTCGATCTCGCGGGAGCACCGGAGGCCACCGCGCGGGCGGTGACGTCAGCCGTGATCGAGGCGCTTCAGGAGCGCAATATCCCCGCCGCCCATGCGACCGGCAATCGGGGCAGCCTGTTCACCTACGGCGAGGCGGAGGCGGTGCCGTCCGCCGACGGACGGCTCGACGTCGAGATGGTCTGGTACCTCGTCGACCCCCGGGCCCGGCCGCTTGGCCGCCACCGGACCGCTTCCCGCGTGCCAGCCCACGCCTGGCGGACTGGCGCACCTTTCATGATCGCAGCGCTCGCCGGGTCTGCGGCCGAGGGGATCGCCGCCTTGATCCGGGCAGAGGATCCCGCGCGGCGGGATCCTCTGCCGGGTGTGCGCAGCGTGTTCTTGCGGGCCGTCCGGACGCCGGCAAGCCTCGACGGCGCGGCGCTGGTCCGCGCGCTCGGCGAGGCGCTGCCCGGCGGGGATTTGCGGCTCGTGCGCCACCGAGCGGAGGCGGATTTCGTGCTCGATGCCGCGCTCACCCTCGGCCCGCCGATCGGAGGACAGCGCAGGCTCGGGCTGGTCTGGCGGCTGGCGAGCGCGGACGGAAGAGAGATCGGCCGGCTCGATCAGGCCAACGACGTAGCGACCACCACCGTGGCGTCGGGCTGGCCGGCGCTCGCACGCCTGATCGCGGCCGCCCTGATCCCCGATCTGCGTGCGCTGGCCGCCGCGGCGCGGTGAGCACGCCGGCGCCGACGTGATTCCGCGAATCGGGCTTGTGGACGGTATCGATTGACGGCATAAAGGCTGCCTCGACGCAACAACGGAAAGGAGGTGATCCAGTGTCTCATTGTCGCCGACCGCGGACGCGGGTGACCTGGGTCTCCACCTATCGGGGGCCGACCGTCGCCTGATGCGACGCTCGCGGACGCTGTGTTCCGCGGTTAGACAATGTAAGGGCCGCCCTTCAGGGGGCGGCCCTTATGATTTCAGGCCGCCGATCTGGTCGCGATCAGCGGCAGGGTGACGACCAGCAGCTCCGTTGCGGTTTCGGCAGCGAAGGTGAAGCCCTCTGCGGGGTCGAGCCGGACGGCGGTGTGGCGGCGATAGCCGTCCCCGTCGCCCTCGATGACGAAGATCAGCCGGCGCTCGGGCGTGCCGGCGGACGCATACGAAGCCCCGGGATCGATCGCGATCTGATCGAGCGCCACCCCGCGCTCCGAAAACGTGCCCAGCGCCTTGCCGCGGACGCCGCTTTGCCCCGCCAGCACCGACCAGGCGAAGTTTCGCGGCCGCATCACCACCGGCGCCTTGAACCGCGGGGCGGGGTAGGCGACGGGCCTGCCCATCACCCTCTGCCAGATCGCCTCGTAGCCGTCCTGGGTGCGCGGCCCCTCGACTGCGCCGTGGCGGCGGAACACGCCGCCCTCGAAGGCCCCTTCGGTCTCGAGCGCCACATGGCCGGCCTTGACCTGCGAACGGCTGAGATAGCCCTGGCCGCTCGCCCCGCCGAACTGCAGGACCAGGACCAGGACCAGCCGGTCGCTGTCGCCTTCCTGTGGGCCGTAATGGACGCCTTCGGGGAAATAGCCCACCTCCCCGGCATCAATGGTCAGTCGCGGTGCGATCGGTACGCTGCCCGCGATGCAGAACCGAAGCTGGTCCCACGGGTGGCGGTGGCGCGGCGAGAAGAAGGACGCGCTCTCGCGCGAAAGCACCAGGCTGAAATTGTCGGGACTCATCGGCTCGCCGTCGAGCAGGTACTTGAAGGCGATCTCACCGACGCGGTGCGGCAGCGGGTTGTCGTCATAGGGCAGATCGTCGGCATGGCTGATTTGCATCGCGGCCTCTCCTGGCGGCGTCTTCGATCCGCATGATAAGAGGGCCGCCGTCGCAGCGGTAGCGGGATGGGCGCAGGATGAAGGGCGAAAGGACATACGACTACATCATCGTGGGCGCGGGCTCGGCGGGATGCGTGCTGGCCGGGCGGCTGAGCGAGGATCCCGACCTTCGCATCCTGCTGCTCGAAGCGGGGCCGCGCGATACCGATCCTCTGATCCACATCCCGATCGGCATCGGCAGGATGCACGCCCAACGCCGGCACGACTGGGGCTTCGATACCGAGCCCGAGGAGGCGCTCGACGGACGGGTGATCGAGGCCATGCGAGGCAAGGTGCTGGGCGGATCCTCCTCGATCAACGTGATGGCCTATGTCCGGGGTAACCGGGGCGATTACGACCGCTGGGCCCAGAAGGGCTGCATCGGCTGGTCCTATGCCGACGTTCTGCCCTATTTCCGCCGGTCCGAGACCTGGGAGAAGGGTGCAGACGCCTATCGCGGCGGTGAAGGACCGCTCGGGGTGGTGCCCTCGCGCAGCCGGGACCCGTTGTTCTCCGACTGGATCGAGGCCGGAAAATCCACCGGCTTCGGCTTCACCGAGGACTACAACGGTGCCCGGCAGGAGGGAATGGGCCGCAGCCAGTGGACGATCCGCAACGGCCGACGGTGCAGCGCCGCGACCGCCTTCCTGCGTCCGGCGCTGCGGCGCGGCAATCTCACCGTCGAGACCGGGGCCCTCGTCCACCGGGTGATTCTGGACGGCGCCCGCGCCTGCGGCGTGGTCTATTCCCGTAACGCGGAGGAAGTCCGCGCATGTGCCGAGCGCGAGGTGATCCTGGCCGGCGGTGCCTTCAACTCGCCCCAGATCCTGATGCTTTCGGGCATCGGCCCGGCCGACCACCTGCGCGCACACGGGATCGCGGTTGCGCTCGATGCGCCCGGCGTGGGTGCCAACCTGCAGGACCACCTCGCCGTGATGGTCACCCACGCGCGCACCGGACCCGGACATTTCCATGCCAGCATACGCTGCGACAGGCTGGCGCTGAACCTTTCGCGCGCCTACATCGCCGGGACCGGCCCGGCAACCTGGCTGCCCAACGGCCTGCACGGGTTCATCAGGACGCGGCCCGAACTCGCCGTGCCCGACATCCAGTTCATCACCCGCGGGACCGCTGCGGATGCCCGTCCCTGGTTCCACGGGATCCGGCGGCCCTATTCCGACGGCTTCGGGATGCGCCCGGTGCTGCTCCACCCCGAAAGCCGCGGGACGATCCGGCTGCGTTCGGCCGATCCGCGCGCGCCGATGCGGATCGGCCAGAACTTCTTTTCCGTCAGAGGGGACCTCCACACCCTGCGCAGCGGCTTCAAGGCCGTCCGCGAGGTGCTATCCCAGCCTGGTCTTGCCCGGCACACCAGGGCCGAGATCCAGCCGGGCCCGGGCGTGAGGACCGATGCGGAGATCGACGTCTGGATTCGCCGAACCGCGATCACCGCGCATCACCCGGCGGGGTCGTGTCGGATGGGCATCGACGAGGGTGCGGTGCTGGATGCGGAGCTGCGCGTGCGTGGTGCCGAAGCGCTGCGCGTGGTCGATGCCTCGGCCATGCCCGACCTCGTGTCGGGCAACATCAACGCCTGCGTACTCATGATGGCCGAGAAGGCCGCCGACCTGATCGTCGGGCGCGCGCCGCTGCCGCGGGCGGTCGATGCCTGAATGCGCGCGCGATCAGCCGCCGGTCGCACCGATGCCGACGAACTCCTCGACGATATCTGCTTCGTGCAGGCTCTCCGGGGCCAGCGAGCGGACGATCGCGCCCTTCTGGATCAGCAGCACCCGAGTAGAGAGCGCCGCAACGAAGTCGAGGTTCTGCTCCACGAGCACCAGCGTCAGACTGCGTGCGCGCCGCAGCGCCGCTAGGTTGTCGGCGATCTGCGCTACGATCGAGGGCTGGATTCCCTCCGTCGGCTCATCGAGCAGAATCAGCCGCGGGCGGGTGCACAGGCAGCGCGCAACGGCGAGGATCTGCTGTTCGCCGCCGCTCAGCGCGCCGCCCTGGCGATCGAGCAGCGGCGCAAGACGCGGGAAGTCGGCCAGAATCTCCTCCAGAGCGCTCTCGTCCTTGCCGCCGGCAGCGACCGCGGCCATGCGCAGGTTCTCACGTACCGTCAGACGCGGAAAGATCTCGCGTCCCTGCGGGACGTAGCCGAGCCCGCGCCGGACGCGGCGGTGCGCCCGTTCGTGGGTGATGTCCCGGCCCTCGAAGACGATCGCGCCGCCGGCCGCCGGGACCAGTCCGATCAGGGTCTTCATCAGCGTGGTCTTGCCCATGCCGTTGTGGCCGAGGATGCCGACCACCTCGCCCGTTTCGATTTCCAGGTCGATGCCGACCAGGATCGGAATCCGGCCATAGCTCGCCCGCAGATCTTTCACCGCCAGCATCACGCTGCGCCCGCCGGAGAGGCCTGCTTGCCGAGATAGACGTCGCGGACCCGTGGATCGGCCATGATCTCGGTCATCGTGGCCTCGGCCAGGATCCGTCCCTGGTGGAAGACCGTTACCTTGCCGGCGATCATCTGGATGAACTGCATGTCGTGTTCGACGACGATCAGCGCGCGTTCGCGGGCGATCTCGCGGATGATGTCGGCGGTGCGCGCAACCTCGGCATGGGTCATTCCCGCGGTCGGCTCGTCAAGCAGCATCAGCCGCGGATCGCAGGCGAGCACGACCCCGAGCTCAAGCCACTGGCGCTGGCCGTGCGGCAGCAGGCCCGCCGGCTGCCCGGACCGGCCTTCCAGCCCGACCTGTACGATGATCCGCGCCACCGCGTCCCCGGCCGCGGTGCGGTCGCGCTTGCGTGAAGCGGCCAGACGCAGGTTCTCGGCCACGCTCAACCCGTCGAATAGGCTCGGTACCTGGGTCTTGATCGCGATCCCGCGGCGGGCGATCTCGTGCGGCTCGGCGCCGGCGATGTCCGTCCCGTCGAAGACGATGCGTCCGGCAGTCGGGCGGAGCTGGCCGATCAGGCATTTGAAGAACGTCGATTTGCCGGCGCCGTTGGGACCGATCAGACACCGCAATTCGCCGTCCTCGAGCGAGAAATCCGTATCCTCGATCGCGGTGACCCCGCCGAAGCGCATGGTCAGAGAGTGGGTCTGCAGCAGCGGCGCGCTCATCGCGGCCACGCTCCCAGCCGTTGGGCGAGCGTGCCGATCATCGGCGCGATGCCGCGCGGGACGAACACGACGATGGCAACGAAGATCACCCCGAGCACGATGTTCACATCGGCGTATTTGGTCTCGCCCAGCCAGGATGTCAGGTACTGGATCATGATGCAGCCCACCACCGCCCCGAGCAGCGAGCCGAGCCCGCCGACGAGCAGCCACATGATGATCTGGGCGGTGAAGAACAGCCCGAAGACCGGCGGGCTGACATAGTTCTGGGTGGCGGCGAACAGGACCCCGGCGATGCCGGCGATCCCTGCGCCGATCACCAGGACGATCAGCTTGTGGCGGCGCGCATCATAACCCAGGAGCTCCGCGCGCATCTCGTTCTCGCGGATTGCGATGACCACCCGCCCGAAATCGCTCGCCAGAAGCAGCCGCAGCCCGGCATAGACCAGGATCAGAAGCACCGCCGCCGGGGCATAAAGGCTGTCGAATTCGATCCAGGCGGTGGGGTCGCCCGGCACGTTGATCGACGGCACCCCGGGTATCCCGTTATAGCCGCCGAGCAGCGCCTTTCCGATGCGGTAGTCGCCGCCGGCCGAGGCTCCGATGAGGTAGTAGAAGACCAGCGAGACCGCAAGCGTGATCACCGCAAGATAGACGTCGCTCACCCGGCCCCAGAACATGAAATAGCCCAGCACGGCGGCGAGCAGCATCGGGATTACGATCGCGATCAGGATCGGGAAGGTGCTTTCGCCGATATTGATCGCCGCGATCGCATAGCTGTACGCGCCCAGGCCGAAGAAGGCCGACTGGCCGAAGCACAGGATCCCGCCGCACCCCCAGACCAGCGCCAGGCTGAGCGCGAGGATCGCCATGGCGATGAACAGCGTCAGATCGACCAGCGCCGAAAGTCCGATGACCGCCGGCACCACGAAGACCAGCGCCAGGGCGACGGCCACGAGGGAGGCGATCTCCACCGCGCGGGCCGATACCCTCACAGGCTCCTCCGGAAATAGCGTCCGGTGATGCCGTTGGGCAGAAGCCGCAGAAGGACGATGGCCACGATCAGGAGTGCGACCTCGCCCACGACAGGTCGGCTGAGGAAGGTGACCGCCTGGCTGACGGTACCGAACAGGAACGCTGCCGCGCCGGTGCCCGTCAGCGCAACCGCCCCGCCGCCGATCACGGTGATGAAGGCCTTCACGACGTAGGTGACGCCGATATCGGGCAGCACCCCGGCGATCGGTGCGAGAATCGCCCCGGCGAGGCCGCTGAGCGCGGCCCCGATCCCGAACGTCACCGCGTAGACCCGGTCGGTCGACACACCGAGCGCGCGGGCCATCGCTGCGTTCTGCATCGTCCCGCGCGCGATCAGCCCGAAGCGTGTGCGCTTGAGCCCCCAATAGAGTGCCAGCAGGATCACCACCGTGATGCCGATGACGAAAAACGTGTAGCCGCCCTCCTGATACGCCCCGATGGTGACGTTGCCGAGCCGCGGGGCGGCGCCCTTCTGGTGGTAGCCCAGCACCGTGGCGGCGAAGCCGATCAGGAACAGGCTCAACCCCCAGGTCGCGAGCACGGTTTCGATCACCCGGCCGTAGAGATGGCGGATGATCAACCGCTCGACGACGACTCCGAGGATGCCGACGCTCACCGGCGCGACGATCAGCATCGCGATCCAGAAGTTCACGCCTGCGGCCAGCGCCAGGATAAAGGCATAGCCGCCCATCATCAGGAACTCCCCGTGGGCGAAGTTGATCACCCCCATCATGCCGAAGATGATCGCCAGGCCGATCGAGACCAGCGCCAGGCTGGCGACGGCGTAGAGGATCTGGATGATGACGACGGCCGCGAGATCCATGATCTCGCGCTAGGCCGAACGGATCGCGCGATCGCCGGTCGTACCGGCTGTTGCGGGCATTGGCGCCTCCCTCTCGGCTGCTTGCCGTCGGCTGCTGGAAACGCTAGCAGTGCGCGGGCGAGGCGGCAAGACGAGCCGGTAGCGGGCTCAGGCGATGGAGACGTTCCACGCGCCGCAGACGTGGATGGTCTGGCCGGCGATGTAATGGCCGGCGGGGCTGCACAGGAAACGGACCATGGCCGCGATCTCATCGACCGTTCCCATGCGGCCCATCGGCGGTGGACGGTCGCGGAAATGCGCCGGCACGACATGGCCGGACGGCTCGTAGTTGTCGATGCTGCCGGGCGAGACACAGTTGACGTTGATGTTCCACGGCGCGAGCTCCACGGCCAGCGCTGCGGTCATGCCGGCGAGCCCGGCCTTGGCCGCCGCGACCGCGGAGCGGTTCCTCACCCCGGCATGGCCGGAAACCCCGCCGATATTGACGATGGACCCTCCGCCGGCCGCCTTGATGCGGGGCACCGAGGCCGTGATGCAGGCGAAGGCGGCATCGAGCGTGCTCGCCTGCACGTCGCGCCATTCGGCGAAGCTGGTCTCCTCGACCGGTTTGGCGATCCGGTGCGAGACGTTGTTGACCAGAATGTCGATCCGCCCGAACGCATCGGCCGCCGCGGCGATGAGGCCTGCGGCCTGGTCCGGCTCGCTCACGTCGGCGAGATAAACCAGCGCCGTCCCGCCGGCATCGGCGACCGCGCCGGCAACCTCCCGCGCGGCATCGGCGGAGTGCCGGCCGTTGATCACCACCGATGCGCCGGCTTCGGCGAACGCGATCGCAATCGCCCGACCGATGCCGCGGACGCTGCCGGTGACGACGGCGACCTTCCCGTCGAGCCCGTCCGCCTTTGCCGTTCCGTCCATGTCCGGGCCTCTCCCGTTTGCGGTGCCGGTGCCGCGTCTTCAGTCTGCGCAGGCTATCGCATTCGGTGGGGACGGGCGAAGGGTGTACGAGATCGGGATGGCGGCGGTCGTCGTTGCCGCTGCCGGACTGGTGCGCGGCTATGGCGGGTTCGGCGGCGGATTGGTTGCGATCCCGCTGTTGAGTCTGATTTACGGTCCCGTTGAAGCCTATGCGATAACTGCGATCATTGCAGTGCCGGGCTATGTCCCGCTGATCCCGCGCGCGGTGAGGATCGCCGACTGGAATGGGCTGGGGCCCACGTTGGCTGCCGCCACGATCGCCACACCGATCGGGGTGGCGGCGCTGGTTATCGCCGATCCCGCGCTGATCCGCCGTCTGATCGGGTTGTTCGTCCTGCTGGGCGCTGCGCTGCTCGCAACCGGCTGGGTCTATCGCGGCCGGCGTGGCGCCCTGGCAGGTGGGATTACCGGAACGCTGTGCGGCGGCATATCCGGGGTAGCCGGGGTCGGCGGCCCGGCGCTGGTGATGTATTTCCTGTCTGCGCCGGTCTCCGCCGATATCCAGCGTGCCTCTATCCTGATCGGTACCGGCTATACCTCTCTGCTCATGCTGGCGGCGTTGGCCGTGGGCGCCGGTGTCGATCCTGACGTCCTCTGGCGCGCGGCGCTTCTGTTCCCGGTCTCGCTTCTCGGCACCTGGCTCGGCGCGCGCGGCTTCGCCGTCGTCTCTCATGTGATCTACCGGCGGGTTGCGACCGGGCTTTTGTTTCTGATCGGGCTTGCGGTGATCGTCCTGTGAGCCGTGCGCCGGGCGCGGTATGATCCGGGCAG